>JBHPJW010000169.1:0-3231 GCA_042567505.1 Fibrobacterota bacterium | reverse complement strand
AGTTGAGGACGGGCGGTTACGACAGGTATGACAGGGATTACCATCTGCGGAAGCTGGCGGAACTCTACGAGGAAGTGGGGCAGCGTGAAAAGGCCATCGCCACCTTGAAGAAAGTATTGAGCCTAAAAAACAGCCCTGATGTTAACATCCTGAACAAGCTTGGGCATCTGTACGGCGACACCGGCAACCTCAAGGCCCAGGAGCGTATGTACCGGGAGGCGGGGAAAGTTTCCTGGTGCGGGACCCCGATGTTCAACCTGGCCCTGGCCCAGCGGGACAGGGGACATACCAATGATGCCCTGAAATCAGTTGAGACTGCGCTTGAGAAAAAACAGTCCGCGCCCTACAAAGTGCTCAAGGGAATGCTGCTGCAGAAAGGCGGCAGGCAGGCGGAAGCAAAAGAGGCGCTAAAGGAGGCCATGGCCGGTTTTGACTCCATACAGGTCCAGGACGAATGGGAACTCGGGTGGTACCAGACCGCGGCCAAAATGCTGGACCAGGATAAAAAAGCCTCGGAAGCGGAAAGGGAGCTCAAGAAAAGGAAGAAGGAAAAAACCAGGGTCAGGAGCAATGATTCCGTGCAAGACGGGTTGCTGCCCATTCTGCTGCGCGAAGCGGAGAGTGAAGAGACAAACTCCGCGGCCGCCTGACAGGAGACAAAGGGGCAGGGTTTGGACATCCTGAAATACTATTCCATCCTGGAGCTGGATCATGACGCTGTGCATGATGACCTGGAGCGCGCCTACAGAACCATGAAAAGAAAATGGCGTCCGGGCAGCTTCAGCTCCGGGACCAGCCTGAACATAAAGGCCCGCGGCAAGATAAAACAGATAAAAGAAGCCTATGAGGCCCTAAAGCCGCATGTCCCGCACGGGCCGGTCAGCAATCCTCCGTCCGGGCCGGTCATCAATGCTCCCGTGGCCGCGAGCGGACCGAAAAAAACCAGGCCTGCGGCGCCGCTGCCCGTGGCTGTACAGGTATTCAGGACTATAAAGGAATCTTCGCTTTTCTCGCCGGCCTTTATGATAGTCTATGCCATAGGCTTATATACCGCCATAGCGCTGGTGCTGGAATTCCGGACCGACATTAAAATACGGGGCAGGGAGACCAGAGTACCTGTCATTCCCCGCGTAGGCGGGGAATCTCCCCGTGCGGGAGCGGAGCTTCCGGTTATTAAACAATCGTCCTTCGACTCGTCCCGCTGTGCGGGACTCGCTCAGGATGACGTGACGAAGGGGAGTGATCCGAGTAAATCCGATGCGTCTGACCTGGAGCCGATAAAGCTCACGGCCGGGAAGGAAAAGGCATATTCAAAAACATATGAAGATCCCTTTGTGCGTCACATAAGGAAAGCGTTAAATAAGTATTTATATGACTACAATGAGGACGATCGCGAATGCAATGTCCTGATGACGCCTTACCGGGACTATTATAAGAGCAAGTTCGTTGTCTGCACTGTAAACCATAGCCTGTTCGGCGGCAAGGTAATACAGATACTGTTCCAGGACAAACCCGACGCCGTTTTTTACGTCTGGGTATACGACAAGGCGCCCGAGGGCTATGAATTAAGACAGTTTATAAGGAGGGATTTTACCGAGCTGCAAATGACAAAAATAAACCAGATGTTCAGGTATTATATCCGGGACAAGGAAAAGAGTATTTGAACAGTAATTACAATAAAAAAATTACTCCGTCATTATATGTCGGATTAAAAAATTACTATACCATACACATTAAAGATTCGCGCAGACACCACAGCATGTGGTGCAACTCCAGTACGACAAAAAGCCCGCGGGTTACAGCCTTTGACAGTATTTCTTAAACAATAGGGGATGTTATGGATTATCAGGGTAAAAAAGAGCGCAGGGAAAAACTCTTAAACAGATACTACATAACCTCCCACGCAAACAGGAGGATGAGTTTGAGGGGAGTCTCACAAAGAGCCATCCAGGCGGCGCTCCAGTTCGGAAGAGTTGTGCACACCAGGGGCGCTGAAATCTACGCCATACGAAAAAAAGAAGTACTAAAGTTCAAAGATTATCTGGATCCGAAATGGGAGGGCCTGCACGTGGTTTGCACACCGCACGGCAACGCTGTGATGACTGCTTACAAGAATAAGAATTTCAGCCGAAGTCTGAGGGCGTAGGTTATTCTCACTCAGATCAAGGCCGGCTCATATGGATAAAGAAAGTAAAGAAAAAGATTTACTGCAGCAGTACCGGAAAAGTAAGAGATTATCCAAAGAAATTATCTGGGATCTTATAATTTTTTATTCCAAAGAAGGAAAACCGGAAGAGTCTGTTAAATATGCTGAAAGACAATTAGAATTATCAACCGACCTGGAAGATAAAGCTCTTTCCTATCTGACTCTGGGGAGGCTGATGGAACAGCTGTTTGATTTCCCCTCTGCCAGTAACTATTACAGGCAAGCCTTAAGCCTTGAACCGGTCAATCGAGCAACCTGGTATTTCATACATAACAACCTGGGTTACTGTTTAAATCAACTAAGCAGGTTTCAGGAAGCGGAAAAATATTTAAGAACGGCAGTTAAAATATGCCGTATATTTCAACATGCATACAAAAACCTTGGAGTCTGTAAGCAGGGATTAGGGCAATTACCGGAAGCGGCACAATGTTTTATTACGGCTATAAAAATCCTACCCAGAGACTACAGGTCACTAAAACATTTGGAAGACCTGATAAATAGAAATCCTGGTCTTTTCATAGAGGTACCAGGTCTTAAAGGGGAATTGGAATTGTGCCGAATGGCGGTGGAGAAATGTGCGAAATAGTATGAGAGTTTTCCTTGTTTCTTCCTAAAAGAACAGTGGTCCGTCCCGCTACTGGAATTTTTTTGTTTCTTCTGGATGGGGGAAAGAGAGATGGCGTGCCTGACGGGGCCAACATGCTATTGCAAAACAGGCCCGCCATCTCTCTTCCCTCCCTATCACCCAGATCAAGACAAGGAAAGGGTCACCTAATTTGTAATTAGTAATCCGTAATTAATACAGGCCTCTTCTATATCCCCCACTTCCACAGTTTGAATGTTTGAATGTTTGAATGTTTGAATGATCGATTGTTTAAAAACCAGAGGCCCCCTTTAATCACCCGGATCAAGGCCAGGTAAGATCACCTAATTCATAATTCATAATCCGTAATTCGTAATTACCCCAGGCCCTCCTCAATCTCCTTCCTTCCACGGTATGATATTCGGAGTCCCCCTCCCTTATC
>JBHPJW010000168.1:0-3263 GCA_042567505.1 Fibrobacterota bacterium | reverse complement strand
CTGGCTGTTTCTTCCGTAACTTTAGACCCCTCTTTCGATCCCGCTTCATTTTCATACGTAGACACAGTATCTAATTCTATTGCATCAGTAACGGTTACACCTGTCTTGAATTATTCGATGGCAACAGTGACAGTTAATGGCATTGAGGTGAATTCCGGATCTGAATCGGGTGCTATCACCTTAAATGATGGAAATAATGCAATTAGTATTGTTGTATCTGCAGAAGACGGAATCTCTACCAATACGTATTCTGTAAGCATTGTTCGTTTTGGTGATCCGACATTGTCTAATATCACACTTTCGGCCGGCAGCTTAATCCCTCCCTTTCATCCGGACAGCACTGTATACACGGTAGAACTAACCGAAGCTAACCCATCCATCAGCCTGATCCCTACCTCAGCCAGCTCAACTGCTGTGATAAAAGTAAATGGTGCGATTGTATCTTCTGGATCTGCTTCCGGTCCTCATAATCTCAATCCTGGTACCACCACTTTTACCCTACAGGTATCTGCTGAAGTAACTGCCGAAAAAGAATATACTGTGACTGCTTATCGCGGTTTTTACGATTTGAGGGATTCTACTTTTTACAATGTTACTGATATTGGCACGCAGACATGGATGGTGGAAAACCTCAATTTTGATCCTTCTACCAGTAATTCGTGGTGTTATGAAGACAATGAGAATAATTGCAATACTTATGGCAGGCTTTATTCATGGGATATAGCAGTAGCAGATAATTATGGAAATGGAGAAGATATATGCCCTTCGGGTTGGCATCTACCTAGCGATGCAGATTGGAAAACACTGGAAATGGCCATAGGTATGACGCAATCTGAAGCCGACAAGGAAGTTTTCCGCGGCATTGATGAAGGATCTAAACTAAAATCAGAAACGCAGTGGAATGGTACAGATGAGTATGGATTCTCAGCACTTCCGGGTGGACATATTAATAATAATGGGGGTGGGTTTTCATTTTTAGGTTCATATGCACATTTTTGGGCTTCTACGGAATATGATGCAGAAAACGCCTGGAGTCGTACATTTCAGACCGATGAAATTCGAATTGGGCGTACCATGTCAGGTGCTAATAATGGTTTTAGTGTTCGTTGCGTTTTGGGTGTGCTTATTAACCATCCACCCGAATTCACTTCAACCACCGGGGACATGGTTGACACAGGTACCGTGGGTTCTCAATACCTTGATACCGCCTACGCAACAGATCCGGATAGGGATTATTTAAATTTTTCACTATTAGTATCTCCTGCGAACATGTCTGTCAATGGAGGTATAGTAACCTGGACCCCAAGTAATTTACAAATAGGGGATACTAATGTGGTATTACAGGTTTCCGACGGCAACGGCGCTTACGATACTTTAAACTGGGCAATAACAGTTAGCGATACCAATCATGCGCCGGTCTTCACATCCAATATTTCAGACATGAATCCTGATGGCCAGGTAAGTTCGCAATACATCGATACTATGCATGCAACTGATAACAACGGGGATAATTTGAGCTTTAGTTTTGTAAGTAAGCCTGCCAATATGGCTATCAGTGACAGTATTATAATCTGGACACCAAACGAAACCCAACTTTCGGACAATGATATATTTGTTCAGGTTTATGACGGGGAAGGCGGTTATGACACATTGAACTGGGTAATAACGGTCATTGATTCTAATGAATTCAAGGATTACAGAGATGACAACGTGTATAGAAGGGTGATTATCAGTACACAGACCTGGATGGCTGAAAATTTAAATTTCAATGTCCTTACCGGTAATTCATGGTGCTATAATGACAGTACTGAAAATTGTGATGTATATGGGGCCCTTTACGACCAGAACACTGCAGTGGCAGATAATCATGGAAATGGAAGCGATGTCTGCCCTGTAGGCTGGCATTTACCTACCCAGGCTGAGTGGACAACACTAGCGAACGCTATTGGCGGCGCTACAACCGCTGGCAAAAAGTTGAAAGCAATTACTTGGAATGGAACAGATGATTACCAATTTACTGTACTCCCATCTGGTAATCGTCAAACATCCGGAGACTATTGGTATCTTGGAGGCCACACTTACTTCTGGAATCCATCGTTTGGCTACTATATTTATATGTCAGATAGTGATGACTTATTCATGTATTCTGGTGTCAATTCAAATAATGGATTCAGTATACGGTGTATTCAAGACTGATAGTAACATGTAGATGGAAAAATAAAAATTAGAATGCCCTCTCCTTGAAGAAAACATGGAAAGTATGTGTGTGGTCAAAGAAAATGCGAAGAATTGCAGGATTTTCTTTTATGTTTCGGAAATTTCATTCGCATATTTCATGTATTGAACTGTATTTGAATTTTATTTGGAAAAAATGCCAATTCTGAACAAGAACTAGTTAGATAACGATTCAATAGCTTTTTCAATATTTTGGATGCCGTTTTCCTCGTACTGGTGAGCCTTGTACCGGACCACACCGGTGCTGTCAATTAAAAACAGGGCAGGAACCGAAAAAACACCGTAATTTTGGGAAATTTTCTGGTACATATCGAGAAGAACCGGTGATTTATAGTTCCGCTCCTTTACGCAGTTTTTAACTTTTTTCTTGTCTATCTTATCTATGCTTACAAGGAGCAGTTTGGTACTGGTTGAATATTTTTCCGCAAATGCTTCCAGTTCAGGAATCTCTTTTTTACAGGGTACGCAATAGGTAGCCCAGAAATTCAGAATAACATTGTATTTGACCTTGTTCATCCAATTATTACGCAGAACTCCGCAGAAATCCCGCAAGCTTACCCAATCCCCCTCCAGTGATCTGAGCATGAATATGGGGGCAAAATCCCCGACTCGTACCAAAGCTTGGCTGGGAATTTGTGACTTGTAAAGTTCGGATTTCACAAATGTAATTAATGGCTTTTCTATTATTGTATCTGCCTTAATTTTCTTTCCACCAATCACATAAAAAATTTTGGATCTTTTAGGCACATATATTAATGAGTCATCTAAATAAATGTCCCAGATATCTTTATGTACCGGTATCTTTTCCTTATCATAGTATCTCAAAGAGGCCCTTTGTTTAAAAGTTGTGCCATCTATTTTAAAGGCATTTAGTTTCTTATAACCCTTCTCTTTGAGAATACCCCGGTAAAATCCATATTTATTATCACCGTATTTTCGTCTGAGATATAACAATCCGGCATCTGGAATAAAAGAGGTGTTTGGTTCCAGTGCATCTCCGGTAACTGCAATAATTATCTCATTACCGG
>JBHPJW010000167.1:0-3313 GCA_042567505.1 Fibrobacterota bacterium | reverse complement strand
AGGGGTCATGAGTTATTTAAAGATTGTACCTACTTAATCGATTTTTATCATACTACGGAACACCTGTCAAAGGCGTCTGAGGCAATCTTTGGCAAGTCTACAGAGAAAAATAAGGAATACTATACAAAATGGAAAAATCGTCTTAAAGCAAAGGATAAGGGCGTCGAGAAATTATACCGTTCTTTGAAGTATTACTATGGAATAATTTCCAAGTCTCAGCAGAAATTATTAAAACCTGAAATCACTTATTTTAAAAAGCATAAAAGACATATGAACTATGCACCCAACGTTCTTCGAGGATTACCGATTGGGAACGGGCCTGTAGAAGCGGCGTGCAAATCCATTGTGAAAACCCGTATGTGTAGAAGTGGAATGAGATGGTCCCGAAATGGAGGTCAAAAGATTTTAAATTTTCGAACGTATATTAAATCAAATAGGTGGGAATACTTTTGGAAGCAGTACAAAGAATGGAAATTAGCTGCCTAAAATGGAGACTGCACCCAAAATTTATAATTGCCTTGGCCCCACCTCCTTCACCACATACATACCCTGCCCCAGGCCCTCGGCCGCATACCTGCCACTTACATACATCACCGGCAGCCGCTTGCCGGTCATGTCGTAGATCGCAAATGGCCGGTCTGACTGATACCGCCCCCCCTGCTCCAGCACAAATATAGATTTCCCGACCGACGGTCGGTCACCGGGGACCACGTTTACATACCCCGCGCCCAGGGTGCTGGTAATTACGGCTCCCGACGAGGGCAGTTGGAAGTCCTCGGTCCACAATGAATCGCCCACCCGTATCGCGAGCTGATAATCCCCCAGGAAGCCGCGTGCCTGGTAGACGCCCTGGTCGTCGGTGGCCCCGGACACCTTTGTACTCCACTGCCCGTGTACCAGATCTATCCAGGCGCGGCCGTGTTCGCGCATGGTCCAGTCCAGGTCAAAGAGCGCGCAGTCGGGCCGCCAGTGCGCCCCGGCCCAGAATCCCCACATCAGGATGCCCGTGACGGAAGGGTGGCTGAAGAGCATGGTCATGAAGTCCCTGGTGTAGGCGGCCTGCACCTCCTGGTCCGTGATGTTGACGTCAAACTCGGTCACCTGCATCTCCAGCCCCAGGGAATCAAATCGCTCCAGGATCTGCCATAGCCGCTGGGGAGAAGTGAGGTCCGCGCCGAAGTGGCTCTGCAGGCCCAGGCCGTCGATGGGCGCTCCGCTGGATATCAAGGACTGAATAGTATTATAATAATGGTCCTGGTGGGCGTTGTCATCCCCTCCCCCCGCCAGGATGGAGTAATCGTTGATGTACAGCTTCACGCTGGAATCGGACCGGCGCGCCATCCTGAACCACTCCGCCATCTCCCCGTCCCCCAGGGTGTCCATCAGCACGTGATTGGTGTAGGGCTCGTTTATCACGTCCCAGTCCAGCAGTTGGCCCTGCAACGTTCCGACCTCGTCTGTGATGTGATCATTGATGCGCTGCCGCAGGGCGGCCGTGTCGCTCTGCAGGCCCTGCAGGTCGCCGGGCAGGTAGATCCAGTTCGGCCACACCAGGCAGTGCCCCCGGATCTCTATGCCCCTGTCCCTGAGCCACTGCAGGCCGTCCAGGGTGGTCTGTCGCCGGTACTGTTGCTCCCACATGGGCCACTTGAGCTCATTTTCAATCACCACCCGGGAGAACAGGCTGTCTATCCACTGCCGATACTGGGCAGGATCGGCGGAGCCCGGATCCATTATCCTGCTGCATACCACAGCCGAGCCGAATCCGAAGGCATGTCTGGTAAGCCTGAGGCCTACTTGGGCGCCGGGCACGGGAACGCCAGAGGCGTCCACCACGGTAACTGATATGTCCGCCTTGCGGTACTGCTCTATGCGTGCCTGGGCCTCAGCGCGCCAGGGAGCGCCGGGTTCCATCCCCGCGTAGCTTATGGGCGTGTAGGGCAGTTCATCCAGGCCGAGGGTATTGCGGTAGTTCAGCAGCTGGATCCCGCCCACCTCCACGGTCTGGGGATCGTAGCCGCATTTCAGGTTCAGCTGGGCCTCCCCGGGCCCATAGGTTTCCGCGGAAACAAAAGGGATATAAAAGACCTGCCAGTCGCCGCCGGCCGGCCGCATGGTATGATCGGCCGACTTGGTGTAGGGGTCCCCTGACCGTTCAAAGATAAAGGTCACTTTGGCGCCACCGGTCTCGACACTGGCCTGAACGGTGCGGGCCCAGACCACGCCCAGCAGAACATCATTCTGGCTGATGGAGGCGAATGTCCTGGTGTTCAACTGAAAATTATAATCATTGGGCGGCTTGGAAATGGTCTGCACCTGGATGGCCTGGGAAAAAGACTGGCCCGTGACGTCCACCACCTGGCCCGAGCCGTAGCTGCCCTGCAGCGAAAAGCGGGGCAGCACCTCTTCGGCCAGCACAGACTCTCCACCGGTTGGGATGGTCTGGGCAAAAAGTGAGCTGACGAGGGCTGACGCGATGAAGGTGATGAGGAGAATCGGGTTAAGCTTTTTTTTGTTCTCGCGCAGAGACGCAGAGACGCAGAGAAAATTAATTTTTGATATCATCTGGTTAAATCTCATAGGGCCCTGCTTTTTATTGGATATAAAATAATTTTAAACAATGAAAAACACTGAACACACTAAAAGTTTAGTGTATTTCGTGTGTTTAGTTGTTCATATAAATTACCCTGAGAACATTTTTTTTCCCGCGCGGAGACGCTGAGACGCAGAGAGATTTACACCATCCACCGTCATCCGCTTTCGGCGGACTTGCGGCCGAAGCAGTCTCGAATACCTGTAACAGGTTTTTGGGATGGTGGGTGGAGGGAAGCCACCGCACATCTGCGCGCTTTTTTTTCTTTTTTGAAGTTGAGAATAAAGATTTATCGATCTCCAGATGGCTGAATCCGTACCATTTCTTTACACAACAGTGACAATTCGGGGGTTTCGCCGGCATATAATAAGATAAGGACCTTTAGCATAAGCTTCCTTGCGTAACACTGGAGTAACCGGCTTCGCCGGTTAAAATGGAAAAATGGAGTATTGGGTTTATCAGAATTGAAACGTAAAAGGAACCCAGTACTCCAATATTCCAACACTCCAGTACTCCAGGCATGCGCGGCTAAGGATCCAGATTAAGCCCTGGCATAAAGCCCTCCTCCAAGCGTTCAGCAGTTATGTCAAGGGACTAGTGGTAACAACAAACCAACTTGGTCTTCAGCTTCCGGAGGGGAAATGCTGCGATTACCGGCCAGGCGCCTGCTCCCGCCCCTGTTGGCGGTACAGTTGTCCTTGCTTTCGTCCTGCCTGTATA
>JBHPJW010000166.1:0-3356 GCA_042567505.1 Fibrobacterota bacterium | reverse complement strand
AGGCCGTACTGGCGAATCCGGAAATGCATGTCGGCTGCTTTCAGGGTGTCCGGGTGGTTGCCCAGGGACTCTGATCCCAGGTAAAAGGCCGTGGGTCTGGAAAAATCGAGGGCTTCCAGGGATGTATCAGTTTGTGATGACGCCACTGCGATTTGATAACCCCTTGATTTCAGCAGGTTCAAACAGGTCAGGCGATTCTTATACCGGTAGATATCCACCCATTTAAAACTTCCCCGCAGGATGGCCTTGGAAATGTTATAGGGATTCAGTTCCTCGATGATGTGGACGTCCTGGAATCCAAATATTTCCGAGGTCCTTATCACGGCGCTGATATTATGCGCGTCCTTAAGGTCTTCCAGTACCATGGAGAAATGTCTGGAACGCCGTTTTATAACTTCATCCAGACGTCTTCTTCGGTTTTCTGTCAGTTTATATGAATACCTGCCTATCATGGCTTTCAGCTCATGCTCATCGGGTCCGGCTTCATGCATTATTCAAATTTTCCCTTTTCTGAGGTGCTCCCCGGGCAGTGTCTGCTTTCTGGATGATTAAAATATACATGGGTTCTCATCACCCAACAATAATCACCGATATTTTACTATTTCATCTGCGAATTTGTATTTTTTTGGTAGCAGGAAACAGCAAGAATTACTTATTATTGGCTTGCCATATGCTCAGAAAAAGAGCATCCGCCAGATGAAGGAATCATCTGAATAAGAGGGACTGCGATGGAATTCAACATGAGACAGGTAAAGAGATTTACGGTCATAGACCTTCCTGATATTGTGAACTTTGAAGCCAATTTGTCTTTGAAGGAAAAGCTTGAGGAAATCTGCAAGCAGAAGGAACGGAACGTGGCGGTGGATCTTACTAATGTGTCTTTTATCGGCAGTCTGGGTGTGGGACTGCTGGCCTTTGCCAAAAAGATGACGGAAGATTCAAAGGGGAATTTCTGTCTCATTGGTCCCAACAGGACCATTACCCGGATAATCAACCGGACCGGTCTAAAGGGAATCTTTACTGTCTATCGCGATGAATCCCAAATCCCTGATTAAAAAGGGAGGATTACATGGTGCGTTCTTTTTTACTGTTTGCGGCAGTTCTGTCATTGTTCCAGACTGGATTTGCCGGAGATGATGAGACTTTAAGCCTTGAGATCTGCAATGACAGCCTTTACCTGCATTTGAAAGGCAAGAACATCAACGAGCTGCAGGAAAGGGAATACGAATACTTCAAACAGTATGACGCGGACTGCAACCGCATGAAGCAGCTGCATTTTCAGAAAAAAGAAGCTGCCACCGGCAAGGCCATCAAGGCCGTTTCCTCCATCCTGGGAATTGTCGCTACCATTGTTGGTATTGTATTCGTTATATACCTCATTAAGGGCCAAGAGGGAACGTAGCAGCAGTGCCTGGAATATTAGGCCGCTGATGACGGAGATACTGCGGGTATTCGCGGATTAGATAAATAACTCCTTTACTACAGGAAAGAGTGATCCGCGTAGATCCGACGCATCCGCGTTCAATTTTTTAGTGCATAGAATCAAATCACCTTCTTCAAATATTCGAAAAACGAGGATCGAAGCAGGCCGCTGACCAGCGCCCGTTTTACCGGTGGAATTCTGAGGAATCCTCCCACAAAGCCCCGCATGAAGGAGTGAGACATGCTCTGAGGGTTATTGAAAATGAAGTTCTGCAGGGTGCCTCTTTCCAGGCTCTGCATGATTACCCTTTCAAAGGTGTTGGCGGGATGCAGCACTCTGGCTTTGCGTCTGGTCAGTTTAAGCGCGCCGGCGGTACACGCAAGAGCGCAGACACCGCAGCCCAGGCAGAAAGATGAGTCAATGTCAGGACTTTTTTTCTTTCCGGGTACCGGGCGAACCGGGGTGACCATTTTAATTGCCTGGATGGGACAGGAACCGGCGCATTTTCCGCAGCCCTTACACGAATCATGGTTGACGCCGGCGAGGTAAGAGGAAGTCATCACTGAATTTGCGTAACCCAGCTGTCGGATCCCGAGCATCAGGTTGCAGCAGCACGGGCAGCAATGGCAGATAAAGGAGACGTTTTTCCTGATGTTGTCAGCGGAAAGGGCCAGCTTCTGTTCCCTGGAGCGCGCCAGGTTATCCAGCATATGTCCACGGGAGACCTCTCTGGCCAGGTTGTTTCGGATCAGGAAATCCGCCGCCAGACCGAAAGATGAGCAATTGTCCATGGGAGTTCCGCATTTTTGCTCTCCCAGGTGCATTTTCTCATGACGGCAGGAACAAAGGCTGACGGCAAACTTTTTGGCGCTGTCAATAATAAACTCGGCCTTTTCATAGTCCAGCACTTCTGTGTACTCGTCGGGCAACAGTGAATCCCGCCAGGGCAGTGCCCTGACAAATGACATCCGGTTTCCTTTCTTGAAGTTGGCGGAAAAGAAAGATTCATCTTCCATCAGGTACTTGTGAAAAAGCCGGGCCATTTTTTTTGGTTCAACATTCTTATCGGTCCTCATCATTGTGTATTCGAATATCCCGACTACCATGGGAGCGATCATGTACCGGAACGCACCGCGCGTTTTTATGTCAATGACCAATCCCTTCAAACACAGTTTGTCCAGTAGCTTCTGTAAATCGCGTTTTTTATATCCAGCGACCCTGCTAATCTGCTCCAGTGTGCAGAGGCCGTACGGCATTCTGAGGATGAGATCAGCTTCCTGCGGGGAATACAATTCTTTAAGGATGGCGTAAAGAGTCTGGTTCCAGGGCGCTCTCACGGTCAGGTTGTCTATTTTCCTGCCGAGCTTCCGGTAGAGGTCTTTGCCTGTTTGGTGGCCCATAGGTGGTTATCCGGAATTATTACTTTTTTCCAGCACTCCGCACCACCAGCCATTCAGGATCCTTTCCCTGGTGATGGTCCATCCCGCATCAAGGGAGAGTTTGTGCGCCAGGCCCTTCTCATCCGCCATAAGCCCGGTCCATATACATTTCCCTGATGATGAAGTGATATCATAACAGGGCTTCAGCAGGGGCGCGGACAGTGTCCGGATAATGTTCATGACTGCCACGTCAAACGCCACTGATTTTTTTAGGCTTTCCAGGGATCCTATCAGGAGACTGCCCGGGTTTTGGAGTTGGTTATCATCCCGGTTTTCCGCCATGTTTGCCCTGCATTCCCGGTCGTTGTCCAGGCCCAGGCAGAAACCTGCGCCCAATCGGTCTGCCAGGAAACAGAGAATGCCGGTGCCTGTTCCGATATCGATAACCTTCTGACCATGTATCTTCCGCCGCAGGTCTATCATGGCCCCGGCCGCCAGCTGGGTGGACTCATGGTGTCCGGTGCCGAAGGAGGTTTTAGGTTCGATTTTTATCC
>JBHPJW010000165.1:0-3357 GCA_042567505.1 Fibrobacterota bacterium | reverse complement strand
CAGAGGAATCCAAAACCTGGAGACCAACGCAACCGTTCAGGTCTTTTATGATATCATCACCAACTTGCAGCCGCTTATCAGCTCCTGATGGGCAAGTGCAAAGCCTTTTTCGGCCATCAAGCGATCTTCGCAACATATTAATTTTAAATACGTTACAGCTTTTACGGCTGTCAATGCGGCAGCAGGCTGATATTAGTTTGCAAGAACTCCACTTGCTGGGCCGACAAATGATCCTGCGACACCCGCGAATCGGTCAGGGGAAACATGAGGTTGGAGGAGACATTGGTATCACAGGCCCCGGGCATGCCCTGGCCGGGAGATGAAATTCTCAGGCAATAATTGCCATAACTCAGGTACGCCACGGCACCGGATGTTCCCGCAATGCCTGACGGCAACTCACATACTTCCGTGTCTGAGAAACCGTCATCAAGGTTGGACCAGTCGCCTTCACTTCTGAGGTCCCATTCGGTGGAAACGGTATGGCGCAGGCCGAAGAAATGCCCCAGTTCATGAGCCAGAGTGCTTGGCCTGTCAGAAGAGGCGTTTTCCAGCGCCAGGAAAACGAGGTTTTGGGATATGGCATAGAGCTCCCAGGCTTCCCTGGGCGCGATTCCCAGAATAACATCGTCTACAGAATCGCTTTGAATACTTTCCACAAGGATGACATTTACATAAGACGGATTGCCGCCGGTTACCCCCGGTGGGGTATTCAATCCCTCTGGGAATTGCACGGTTATCCTCTCGGAGGAGGCAATAACATGAGGCCCGCTGGATCCAACAACAAATGGCCCAAACCCTGCGAAGATCTCCTGGATCCGGCTGTGAAGATCCGCGGCAACTTGCGGGATGCTGTCCGCGGGATACCTGGAAAACGCTCCCCAGAAAAAATAATTGATCCCAAATGAAGTGCCGGAATAAGAGCCCGTTCCCCGCAGGCGCACATCTTCAATCCCTCCCTTGATTATCTGTCCACCGGGATCGCGCACCACGGCCCAGGTCAACTCCGCCTTGGAAGAAACGGGAAAGAAGGTAAACCTAACCGAAGAATCAGGCCCTGTATACACCCTACTGCCCGTTATGGGTTCTGGGAAGGCCGTTTCCCAATAATCGAACAGCCTGTACAGGTAGAGCCTGCTATCCCCTTCCGAAAGGCCCTTTATTTCCAGATTGTATTCACCTCCAGGCTGCAGATAAAACACAACCCCTTCAATCACGGCAGCATTCAGGGAATCATTGTCCGCCTGATCGTTAACATAGATCCTGCGATCAGTTCGATCAGGCTCAAACCCGGGGAGATCATCCCCAACAATCGAACAGCCCGTGTGCAACAGAGACAACAGCCACAACCCATGTATAATCAATATGAAGTACGGTTCGTATCTGATTGAAATATAATGCGTTAAGTGCATTTAAAAGTTTGGCGACAAACCCTCTCTCCTGGCAGGGCTTTCACCAGAAAAACTAGAAATCAAAATATGACCGCCGGCAAATCTAAGTCCTTTGCTTCGATCATGATTTATACCGTAAAGTATATTATAACCGGCACCTCTAAAAATAATCATTAAAGCTTGTTCGGAATCAAAATGAAGGATAAGGTAGTAGAGGTGCACTTAAATAAAACACGGTCCTCTGTCTCCTTTCGTCTGCCCTCTGATTACCGATCTCTGGTCACTTGCTCCCGCTTTTTCAGATCTGCCTTTAGTTTCTCCCTGACCACAGCCAAATCTTTGTGATAGCGACCGTCAGAGAAATCAGCAAATGCCCAGGGCATGGGAGAGAATTCTCCTTTGGCGTACTCTAGCAGCAGATCTCCATAAACGCCCTGCCCCAAGTATAATTTGTACTTTCCCCTTTTTAAAGACGCCAGCACCAGTTTGTCGGGATCGATATAGCCGATATCAAAATTATACCGTCTCCTGTTTTCATGGCTGTACTCTTTCTCAATATAAAACATTATCCACTTATAGCAGACGAGTTGCGCCGGATCCATCAATGAATGAAAACAAATTATATGCCGGTAAAGCTTTGTACCAAATTCCTCAGCATAGTAATTTGTACAGTCAAAAGCGTACGCCATACCTTTGAATTCAATGGGCCAGAATGATTTCTCCAGGCGTTTGTAAACAGAAGCGGGCAAACGTTGCCGGGGGCTCAGAATAAAAACGAGTGGCTTTGCCAGGGGAAATGGC
The DNA here is from genome assembly GCA_042567505.1 of Fibrobacterota bacterium. Taxonomy (GTDB): domain Bacteria; phylum Fibrobacterota; class Fibrobacteria; order UBA11236; family JADFYW01; genus JBHPJW01. Next base: position 1,168 of record JBHPJW010000165.1, on the reverse strand, counting down.
CGGCTCCGGTGTATTTGGGGAATCATGGAAAAGTTTCCTGGGTAATAAAACAAAGGCCGGCTATCGCCAGTGTCAGGTGGGCGGAAGCAGGAAGACGTCATTCTGCCGCCCGTTGCTTACCGCCCGTTTTTAACTTGACTACTTTCCCCTTACCGGTACGCCTCGGGAACAATCAGCATATTGCCGCCGTATTTTTTATACCGCTTGAACTGTTTTTTAGCTTCCTTTTTGTCGTAGAAGCGATGCGCCACCATGCCCAGATAGAAATAAGCCATCTCCATGTCCGGACATAAGTCGGTAACGTACTGTGCATTGGACCTGACCGGCTTATCATAGCCCATCATCCAGTTCACTTTTACAAATGACATCAGCACATCGCATGACTGGGGATGAGCGGATACCGCTTTTTTTATAGCCCGCATCGCCTGGGTTTTCTTATCATCTGCCAGGCTCATGTCCACTTTGGCAAGGATAGTATACAGATCGTCCGGGAATTTTTTCTCTGCCATGGAGGACCATTTCCTGGCATTGGACTTCTTTTTCAACTTCAGCGAAACCTGCGTCAACCGGTACATGGTCTCGGCTGACTTTTCATACTTGAGAGACCTTTCCAGGTTATGCTCGACCGCTTCCCACTTGTCCTCAAACACAAAAGTCAGAGCCAAACCAAAATGCCCCCTGGCTTTCCACCTGTCCAGCTTGTGGCTCTTCAGTTCCTGGAAAAACTGCTTTCTGCCACTTCCTCAGTTTCAACTCACACATGCCGAGCTGATAGATAGCTCCGGGAAAGCGGGCCTTCAGGCCCAGCGCCCTGTCGAATTCTCTTTTGGCTTTGGAGTAATTGGACCTTTTATATAAAACCATTCCCTTGATGTAATATAAATCCGCATTGGTCTTGTCCTTGCTGATGAGCTGGCTTATCTCCTTTTCCACATAGTCCAACTCCCCTATTTCCAGTTTGGCTTTCACCAAAGCGTTTTTCACTTTGGAATCAGTCCTGAACTTTGAATCTTCTATCACATCAACCGCATGTTTGGGCTTGTGGTCCTGGATGTAGAGTTCAGCTAAGTTCGCGACCACTTCGGCCGAGGGTTTTTTCTTGTTGACCGATTTGAACTCTTTCAGGGCCGCGGCATTTCGGCCCAGCTCCAATAGGGACTTGGCATAC
>JBHPJW010000164.1:0-3360 GCA_042567505.1 Fibrobacterota bacterium | reverse complement strand
GGGCTTATCACTTTCATGGCGTTTTTGAGCTCCGTACTGCACCCAATTATTACCTTTGGGCCATGGAAGCTGAAACCATTAATCCACCGCGCGAATGACTGAAGAATTTTATTTTAAATGCCGGCTCCTATATCGACAATGAATGGACTCATGTGTTTCTGATGGAATTACCTGATCGTCCCGGATTGAGCCTGCAGGAAGGGGAAGTGGAATCGGTAAAATACCTGCACTGGCGGGAGATGAAGGCTTTTATCGCGGAGGGCGGGGAGGGCTTTGTTCCCCACGAACGGGAATACGAGAAGCTGTTTGAGGTGTTGGCTTCCCTGAGTAAGAGACCCGGGACTCTCGAGTAACCGGTTATTAGCGGGCACAAGGGAAACGAAGCTGTAGGGGTGTCTTCCCGATACCATGGGATCGGACTGATTACTCATAATGGCTGCTCAACGTATTCCTCCCGTCTCAAAACTTAAACTCACCAATACTTTTATTTCATTCCAAAAAATCATCCATGGAAAGAATTGCATAAAATCGTTATTTTTTAATTTATGGTTGAACAAACCCCTGCTTTTATCATCCGGTTCCATCATCTTCTATACTCTGGTCAACGGCATATCTCCCATGCCCACTTCGCGCAAGGTAAGGACCAAATTGCTTGATGTCGTCAGCCATTATAAGGTTAGGGGGCCTGTTTTTGAATTGGGATCCGGCTGGGGAACCCTGGCAGTGCCGCTTGCCAAAGCACTGCCCGACAGCCTTATCCTGGCCTATGAAAATTCCGGGATACCCTATCTCTTCTCCATCCTTCGCAACCGGTTGCTTCCAATGAAGAACCTGGTGTTTATTCATAAGAATTATAATTCCGTTTCCCTCACCGAGGCCGGCCTGGTGGTATGTTATTTGTATTCGGGCGCCATGGATAAGCTGAAAGTGAAATTTGAAAGAGAGCTTAAACCGGGGGCTCTGATTATAAGCCACACTTTCGCCCTGCCCGGCTGGATTCCGGTGCAGGTTATGGAAACAGGAGATCTGTACCGGACCAGGATTTATGTGTATGAAGCTCCCTGAGGGGAGGTACGTTTATGTGGAAAGATTTGCGGGGGAAAAAGGCTCCCATCCTTGCGGCAATATTTGTATCCTTACTTGTGGCGGTCCTGTTCACCAATCGGGCCCAGAGTTTCAGATCATCCAATCGTGACATGGCAGCTGTGAATCCGGAAAATACCTCCTCTGATGCCGGTAATACTTCTGGGCCCCGGGATGCCGTCCCCGGGCGGGGAAAGAAAGCAGTGCTTCCGTCCTCCCTGGCCGGCAGTTGGTATCCGGGTGAGGCTGCGGCGCTCCGGGACCAGTTAGAAGGATTTTCGCGGAAGGGGCCGGACGTGAGTTCCCGCCGGGATGTTATCGGTCTCGTGCTTCCCCATGCAGGCTATAGTTATTCAGGACAGACCGCCATGCAGGGGTTGAGGGCGGTGGGCAGGGACTATAAACGCATTATTGTCATCGGTCCCAGTCACCAGGTCTTCATGGAAAACCGCCTGAGCCTCCCCGAGGCCACACATTATCAGACTCCCCTGGGAGAAGCGCCATTGGACCTGGAATTCATGGAGAAACTCATGAAGCACCCGGTATTCATGAGCCATCCCGGGGCTCATGGCCGGGAGCACAGTGTCCAGATTGAGCTTCCACTGCTTCAGTACACACGCAAGAACTTCAAGTTTGTGCCCATTGTAGCTGGGAGTTGCGACAGGGAGACAATTAAAGAGGCGGCCGGAATCATCGGAGCTCTCATTGACGGCGAGACACTTGTGATCGCGAGTTCCGATTTTGTGCACTATGGAAAGCGTTTCGGTTATGTCCCCTTTACCAGAAACATTCCGGAACAGATAAAGAAACTAGATATGGGAGCTTATGAATTTATCAGGAAAAGGGACAGCCGCGGATTTGTGGACTATCGGCGCAGCACCGGAGCCACCATATGCGGATATATTCCCATCGCGATACTGCTGGACATGCTGCCGGAACAGGCTGAGGCTCATCTGGTCAGCCAGACCACTTCCGGAGAAATGACCGGAGACTATGAAAATTCCGTCAGTTATCTCTCGGTTGTCTTCACCGGATCCTGGAGAAAGATGGAAAAGGAATCGGAGAAGGCAGGTCTGAGCGAACAGGACAGGGAACAGCTTATACAACTGGCTCGCCAATCCATCGAGTATTTCCTGCGGGAAGGCAGGATCCCCAAGGCCTCTGACCTGGGTATTGCGGTAAGCGGGGAAGCCCGGCAGAACCGCGCAGCCTTCGTGACCCTCAAGAAGAAATCCCGGCTCAGGGGATGTATAGGTGATATCCTGCCGCGGGCGCCCCTGTATGAGTCCGTGATAGAGAACGCCATCAATGCCGCTGTGCGTGATCACCGCTTCTCCCGGGTCACGGAAACGGAGCTCAAGGAACTCACCATCAGCATTTCCGCCCTCACAGTGCCGGAATCCGTTGATTCCCCGGATAGAATCAGGATAGGCACAGATGGTGTGATATTGAAAAAGGCAGGCAAAAGGGCCGTTTTCCTGCCCCAGGTCGCTCCTGAGCAAGGCTGGGACGTGGAAGAGACCCTCACGCATCTTTCGGTGAAAGCGGGATTGTCTCCTGATGATTGGAAATCAGGAGCTGAATTCCAGGTATTTCAGGCAGAAGTTTTTGGCGAGAAATAATCGACCATAAAAAGCTGCCCCGCCTCTATGAAGAAAAAAAGGTTTTACCTCGTGTAATTGATCCTGATTACCGGTCTGCTCTCCAGCATGCTTCCGCATAAAGAGTGTACAGCATCCTTGGTTATCCGGGTGTACTGTCTGTGCTGGATGTAAAAACCGGGGTAATGAAGGATTTCCATATCCGAGTTCATGAGCAGACTATAAAGCCAGCAAGACCAGGAGCTTTGACTTTTCTTCTTCCGTCCAATCGGCTTTTTTCAACAAATGGTCATAGTTCAGTTTGTTCAACTCATCTGCTGATTCGGTAATATCGGTGAATACCTCTATTATTTTGTTTTTCACCACTTTTTTAAAAAGGCCCATGTTCATGATGGCGTTGACCACCGCACCTCCGGGGAATACCACCACCTTTAAGTCATAGGCAATGGATTTTCCGTCCTCCACTTTGTATTTATAATCGAACAGCACCTGTCCCTTCAGTTTCCACTTGAGGATTTTTACAATGCCAAAGCCGAAGTAGACGAGTTTTTTCTCCCCTATGCTTCCGGCGATGAGCATGGCCTCACCCGAAAGGTTTCTTCCGTTATTTCCCCGCCAGTATTTTTTTCTCTCGCCATCCAGGTATTCAGCTGAGTATTTGGTCTTCTGAAACACA
>JBHPJW010000163.1:0-3365 GCA_042567505.1 Fibrobacterota bacterium | reverse complement strand
CTGGGATAACCTCAGTCTGCCAAGTTCCTCGTACACACCCGGGGCATGGGGGTGTTCCCCCAGGTATTTCTTGTATTCCTGAACTGCGGCTTTCATTTGTCCATCCTGGACAAGTTTCCTGGCTAATTCCAAACGAAAATCAGTGCTTCTGGCAGAAAGTCGACTGCTTCCAGGAACCAAAACCAGAAAAGCTACGATATTAATGAAAAAAAAGCGTCTAGCCCGAAATGCAATCATCCCCGTAAAATCCAGTTTATATCCCTTTGTGTCAACAAAAAAACAGCAACCGTACAGGCTGCTGAAATAAAACGCCTGATAAAGAGGCTAGTTATAAAAACTATGGATACGGTCATACCTTGGCTTTACCAGAACCATGGGACCGATAGTATGTGTGATAGTGGGAAGGGTTATATTCATCACTTGCCAATTATCTTTCTTCGCATAAGTCTTAAATAAATTGACGCCCTCTTTTATGCTCAGATTAGTCGGCGATCCTGTGAGTATCCCGGTTAAAATATTAGTATAGACCGCCACAGATCCCCTTTTCACTTCCTTAAAAAAGGCCATGAGGACCCTTTTCTGTCGTACAGTCGCCATATCCCTCCCTCCTGGCAAGCGCGGATTGAGGAACTTTATCAATTGATCTCTGGTCAACCGGCGCAATCCGGAGCCGACACCCATTGTAAAGGCCGCACCGGGGTCAACTTCAACTGTTAGACCGCCCATAATATATGCGAAATCTCCGACCACCTGGAAATCCACCTCAATGACATAGGGTACGGGCCTCCCAATCAGCCTTTGTACGATTTCCCGGGTTAGTTCAGATCCTGCCAAAAGAAGTGACTGATCCAGCCGGAAAACGCCATCAATATAGTCACCTACATAGGTGTTCGGAGGAAGATCCATCAATACGACTCTATTCTTTTTTGGCAGCATAGACGCCACAAGATTATAGGTGCCGCCGGTAATTAATATGGATACTTCGTCCTGACTTTTCTGATACCCCAGATAGGCTTTTTCCAAATCACCGAAAGCGTCCTCCACTGTTTTGTGGGTGAATTTCTGTTTTACGGCCTCCAGCACTTCCTCTCCATGTCTCACTACAACAATCTGTTCTTCTTTTAACAAGAGTTTCTGTCCGCCGTCTAATCGGGTCACATAAGCCATTCCTTTGCCAACATGCACTGAGGTCTCTAGCGGTCTGGCTGAAACCATAAACTCCACGGGTTCTCCCGTTAATTCAACCTGAACGGTGGGCGTCACCAACACCAGATTCGCGTTTGGTGTTGCCTTTGGAACTTTAAGAAAAACCTGTCCTTTATCCAGTTTGAACACGGTTAACGAGGGCGACGATTCCAGATCCATCTTATCCAGCCTGATTTTTGTATTGGTATTTATGTCCATTTCAGCAAAATTCTTAAATCTTATTCTGCTTTTACCATCGGCCCTGGTAAGCAGGACTTCCTTCTCTTTCAGGATTTTGTTCAATTTGACTTTGTTCACCTTCAAGTCTTTTTCATAAGACACATTGCCCATGAAATAGATCACTTCAGGACTGCTGAAATCCATAATTCCCTTGGGCTTTACTTTTTTCTTGCTAACCCCGACTTCCAGGGCTTTTTGGGGATTTGCCGATTCAATCAGATCTATATGACTGATATTAGAGCTGTCTGTCAAACCCGCCTTTTCCAGTAAATCAAAATTTGTGGTAAAATCCGAAATTTTATAATACCCCGGTTTTTCCACATTTCCATCCACCATGGCATACATTACGGGTTCGGGATTCAAGCCATCCATCACCATTTTATAGGCATAGCCGGAAGTAAGAACTAAGACAAATCCCAAAAAGGCAAGCAAGGCAAGCTTAAAAGAACTCTTTAAAAAGCTACTTATCATGGACATAATCGGACGTTCCCAGTTCCTTCTCGGTTCTCTTTATTCCTTCTTTAGTAATAAGCCAGATAAGTTTTCCCTCAACCTCTTCTTTTTCCCAGTATTGTACTTTCAGCGCCTGCCTCGTCTTACCATTGGTCCTTAACTCCTGAAGGAATTGACTAATGGCTTTCCGGCCTTTTATTTGAATATCAATATTTTGAACTTTTAAATGTATCGCCTGAACCTTTTCAAATTCCCTTATTTTCTTTTTCTTCCAGTCAGAGTAACCTCCGTCCTTGTACTTATATTTTACCACAGAATACGTACTTAAGTAAAGAGGTAAGTTCAATTGGCCCAATCCATTTGACCAGTTTTTAATCTGCTCAAGGATGAGCATAGAGTCTTTTCCAACGTTCATCTTATCCGAAATGACGGTTTCCCCCGGCTTAACAGCCTTTATTGTTCCCGGCGGAGCAGTTCCCAAGGGGATGAAGTCGGGTGCTTGTCTTAACTTATAAACCCAAATAAAGGCAAAAACAGCTAGAATCAGCCCAAGAGTGCTGAAAATGCTCCAATTAAAAAGTTTCTGAATGGGCAATCGAAACTGTCCCCATACTATTTTACCTTTGGAGCTTTCCTTGATATCCCTCATTTTATCAAAGGCTACATTCTTTATAGCATGGACCCAAGGATATTTCACATTGGGATGGCTTTCCTCATAATAGTTTTTATAATAAGAATAACCGTAATAACCGTAATAAGAATAATAATACCTTCCTTTGCCAGATCGGACATCATTTAATACGCCTCCTATCACAGATGCGCCAACCTGATTCAATTTCCGTAAAACTTCTTCCCCAACTTTAACCGGCGTATAATTGCTCCTAAAAACCACCAGGGCTCCGTCCATTTTAGGTGCCAATACAAGCGCGTCAGTTACCGGAAAAATTGCTGGAGAATCAAAAAAGACCAAATCAAACACTTTTGACGCATCCTCAATGAATGAATTTATCCGGGGACTTCCCAAAATTTCTGCAGGATTGGGCATTTTATTCCCAGCCGGAGTTATTGTCAATCCATTAAACTTTGTGGGCTTGAGCACATCTTTGAACTCCGCCTGACCGGTAAGGTATTCTGCGAATCCGAGATCTTTCTTCTGATCTAAAAGAGCGTGTACACTCGGCCTTCTTAAGTCCGCATCCACAAGAAGCACTTTTTTCCCGTCAAAGGAAAAACATATTGCCAGATTTACTGCCTTTGTAGTCTTACCTTCTCCTTGTAACGCGCTGGTAATTATCAGGTTCTTACAGGATTTTGCCGCAACCAGAACTGAATAATTAATGTTGGTCCTTAGATTCCTGTAGGGTTCCAGTATTTTTGAATCAGAGTCCAGATTTAACTTACCTGATTCCATTTCCAATCCTGGAATTATACCCAATACTGGAATCCCATATCTTCTTTCTATTTCCGCTGGAATACGTAAGGTCCGG
>JBHPJW010000162.1:0-3415 GCA_042567505.1 Fibrobacterota bacterium | reverse complement strand
AGGGCCCGGCCGGCGAACCTGTCAATATCTGTTCCGGAGAAGGAGTAACCATCTCAACGGTCCTGGATCTCCTGATTGAACTATCCGGATTGAAAGTCAAAGTCAGACGGGACTCCGCCCTCCAGCGCCCTTCCGACGAACCCGTGCTTTATGGCGATAACAGCAAACTCAAGAAACTGGGGTGGAAACCGGTCTTTTCCATGGTCCAGACATTGGAAGCTATTTACAAGGATTGGTTGGAGAGGGTGTAGTTCGAGAGATAAAAAATTATTAATTACCAATTCTCAATTATAGATTATTTGCCCCTAATTCCTTTTCTTTCACAAATGCCGCAGGCATTCATTTTTTAATCCATAATTTGTAATCCATAATTTGTAATTAAAATAACCTTACACGATTTTCCCTATCTCATCCAGTCCCGCCTGCTCCAGCACCCACTTGAGTCTCTTTTCCCCTGCAGGAATGTACTGTTTAAACTCGGCCAGACCCTTGGTCTCACTTAGAAAGCAATACGCGGCCAGTGCCTGCATAATCCTCTGAGCCCCTGCCAGGAAAAACTGCCGGGAAGCCTCTTCAAGGGGAAGCTGGGACAAAGATTTGGAATGATAATACATGAGCAGTTCGCTTATATCGCGGTCTGAAATCATGACGTAAGGATCGAGAAGCAAAGAGGCCGGATCATAATACATGGTGCCCAGCCGGCTTCCCTGATAATCGATTATTCTCAACCGCCGGTCCTGCTCCATGATGTTCTGACTTTGAAAGTCCCTGTGCATCACTGTTTTCGGCTGCATTTCCACGGCCTTCGCCAGCTTGAGAAACTCCGATGACAGACCACGGTTTTCCTTATCCGACAGGATTTTTTTCCTGTAACTTTCCAGATACTCGCGCTTGAAATATCCGGTCTCCCAGAGCAAATCCCGCCTGTCAAAGGTCCTGGATAATATGTCAGGACATTCCTGCTGGCGCTGAAAGCACCTGGTCTGCAAAAAAACCAGAACGTCTATGGCTTTTTTGTACCATAACTGGGTCTCTTCCGGATGGGAACGGACAGCATCATACAACCGGTTATTTCCCAGGTCTTCGAGCAACACCTGCTGGTCTTTATCATCAATGCAATACACCATGGGAACGGGAAGTCCCAACAGGCGATAGAACTGGGTCAGCCTTAAGAACCTTCCGAAATCACTGTCATCCTCAGGAGCCACCAGGAGGATAAATGATACCATGTTCTGCTGCAGCCTGAAATACAGGCGCTGTGAACCTGCCGAGCCCGCCAGAGAAAGAGAACAGTTTGAGTCCAGGTTTTTGCTCAACAGGTATTCGGCAATGGCAGGAGAGATGTCAGAGTAGTCCATAGGAATGAAAGGTAGTTATTCGATTATGGATACTGAAGACAGAGGAGATTGTAGCGGCGTGCCGGTCCGACTGAGGCGGATTACAAAGATCATTTCAGGAAATTATATCCCGGCAGTTCGACCAGGGGCTTTTCTTCCCTGGTTTCCAAATCCAGCCAGATAATTTTGGAAGAAGATTCAGTGACGGCCTCAAACATCAGTCCGTCCCGGTCTCCCAGCGGAAATATCCTGGGGTTGAGTTCGTTGCGCACACCGGCAATACGCGACGAGGTCACTTTCCGGTGGATCATTGAATCAAGCTTGAAAACATTGAGGTCCATAACATTTATCCCGGATGAGTAAAATACCATTCGTCCGTCCCGTGACCAGCAGAAAGAGCCGATTTTCACCCCTTCAGCGACTTTGGTAACGTTATTATCCGAAAAAGTAAACACCTCCAGGTTATAAAACGAGGTACGGCTGGGGTCCTGTGCCAGAAATGCCAGGCGTTTCCCGTCCGGAGACCACTTGGGCCTTATGGCGTTTTTATTACCCGGCACAACCCGCATGGGTGAATTGAATTCCATGTCCCCAATCCAAATCTGTTCCCTGCTGTGCTGATATCCCTGAACCGCAATCCTGCGGCCTCCGGGCGCTATATCGAAATAAGTGATGTCTCCAAATTCTCCCCTGGTCAACTGCTTGACCTGGGTCCCGGTGCTTGTGGACTTGAACAAATCAGAGCGGCCGCCGATCTCGCTGGCAAAATAGATCCAGTATCCGGAAGGTCCCCAGGCAAAATGGCTGATATGTTCATCCTTCCCAGAAATCCTGATGTCTATTTTAGCGTCAAAATCCTGGGTGTGGAGTCCATTCCGTCCTTCCTCCGCCGGACAGAGAAAGGCCATCCTTTTTCTTTTAAAAGCCGCCTTTGGAACAGAACAATCGGCGTTTTCTTTTGATAGCCTGAAATCATAATTTATTCTGGCGTCCTTTATATAAATCATCCCCCCCCCTCGAACTGTCTTTGGAACGGACAAAAGGCAGGGTTCTGGAATAATACCCGTCATCACCCTTCACAGGCATTTCCAGACTATCCAAAAGCACCGAGGCTTTGGCCAGTATGGCCTGTAAGGAAGGATCCGGGGAAATTCTGCTGTCCAGCGCAATCCTCTCATGGCTGTAGGACTCTATTTTAAAATCCTTGCTGAAACGCAGATTGAGATAGCCGATGTGTGTTCCCTGACTGCCCGGGCAAAGGATTAAGGTCTTTCCGTTTATTACCGGTTTTTCTGTTGCCTTCTTCTCTCCGGACAGAATGATGACATCAATACCCGGGATGTTCTGGGCCAGCGAATTGGCAGTTGAGATAGCGCCGTTCAGCATGATGATAAACAGGTGGGGCTCCTCTTTCCATTTCAGTCGGGACTCTTTGATCCTGGTGACCATATCTGCGGTCCTATAGGTCCTGCCTGTTTTTTGGCGGATGTTTGAAGGATCCATCAATCCGAGGATTCTCACTTTGATACCCTTGTTAGTCTTGATTTCCTTATGCCCCATCACGCTCTTTCCCCATTGAGGACTGAGGACATTGCTGGAAATCCAGGGAATCCTGAACATTTTATGCGCGTCAACCAGTATCTTAGGCCTGGAAGTCAGCTCATTGGAACCCAGGTTTACGGCATCGTAAAAAATCTCTCCATAGGCCTTGTATAAAACAGAATCAAACTGCTGGGTTTTGGTTCCCGAAGTCACCATACCCGCATCCAGAACCAGGGAATGTTTGTAGAGGAGTTTCAACTCTTTCAACTTGGCCTGGCGCCGGGCCAGCCCTCCCAGGGACCGGTCCCCGGATATGACAGGGCCTATATGGCCCATGGTGTTGGAGGTAAAAAAGATCGGAAGTGTTCTGCCATACAGGCGTTCCTCCTCCTTTTTAATCCTTGCCAGCAGCGAGATGGCCTCCCAGTTTGAAGAATACATCTACCTTCCGCATGAATTCAAACCAAACAGCAATTGGGTTAACATAAACTGGAAACGCTTTTATATCACCTTAAAATATTTCGAAAAAGCGGGGC
>JBHPJW010000161.1:0-3423 GCA_042567505.1 Fibrobacterota bacterium | reverse complement strand
CAGTTGATGGTCTCCGCCCTTGCGCTCAATATATCCCAGAAGGCTGAAATCATAGCCAAGCTCTCTTGAGATATCACCAGCGCACTCAACCTTACTGCATTCGAGGGCCTTTTTAAAAAGCGCACCGTGAGCAATGAGGTTGTCCTCGATTTTTGCTTCATTCCTTACAAAACTCACTCTGATGCCGGGTTGGGCAGTCATCTCCAGAAAAACTTTTTCGGTAAGGTTTTCCGAGGTGCTGCGATTGGCATCAGGAATTTTTATGGTATACACCAGGACCGTTTTATCTTTTTTCCCGCTGTCCTCAGCCTTTTGAATCTCTTGAGATTCCCCGCCATCGCGGGGAATGGCAACCGCATTGGCTGTTGTCTTCCGGTCACTTTCTCCTGGCGCCCGATCTTTGACCTCAGACCTCTGACTGCTGTCAACTGCTGCCTGACTCTCCTGGCCCGCCATGGTACCACCGGAGGCGGGACGGCGGCGGCTGACACCTGACTCCTGATTTCCATCCTTAGTAATCCGCCCACTAGAATCAGGAGTAACAGCCTCAGTCTGGGAATAGACTGCGTAAGCTACAGCCAGGATTGAAACAACTGCAATCTTGGAAATATTCTTCAACCTAACTCCATAACATGGGTCAGGTTACATTATAAGATACTGGAAAGTGGGGAGGCAATAATCTTTTTAAAAAAAATGAGATTATCTCATAGACACTGTTTTAGTAACCGTGCGGATTGGGCCTTGCCTTGGCTCAACCTTTATAGTGATGAGATTATCCTGTCCCGGTACCAGGGGCATTTCCTCAAATTCAAAGTCTATATCATCTATTTCAATGTCCCGCCATCTCTTTTCCACTGGAACAGCGTTGTTGCGAATTATCACTTCCTTTAAATAACGGTAATCATCATCGGGAAGGTATTTGATAGTTATCTGGACATCAATTTTAGGGACAAAATCAGGATCGGGATTATAGGGAGGAAGGGTAACCACCATGTTGCCCCTTGGGTTTACCACTTCAACAGTAGGCTCAACCCTTGGCCAGTATTCCACGGCTCTTCTTTCCCATACTTCCACATTGCCGGCCAGGTCTTTTGCCTCTATCCGGTAATCATGGACTCCGGCTGTCAGGCCAAAGGTCTGGCCTGTGAAAGCCCCTTCAAAACTCTGGTTTTCCTCTTCATCGCCGTCCACAGAGAAAATAATTTCCACTTCGTCCCCGGGATCGTCTTTCATCCCGTATCTTATTTCCTGATCATTTACAATGGCAGGAGTGGTGACAAACTGGGGTTTGTTCGTGTTGATTTGTGGACTGGTCTTGTCTACTTCAATCTCGATAACCTTGGAGATTTCCTCCTCCTCGTCAGAAACTATTACTTCTATTTCAGTCTGGTCCCAGTTGAGTTCGTTGAACACAATCCCATGGCTGAAGCTGTTCGATATCACCGGCACTCCCTGTCCGGCCACCTCCACCTGCACGTCACGGCCCTTGATGTCCCCTCTGACCATCAACTCACGCGTCCTCTGCACAACGCTGGCCGGGGTAATCAAGTTCAAACCCAGAGGTATCCGGGGCCTGGTGTATTCGGTCTGCACCTCTCCTATTACTTTTTCCTCGTCATTATAAATGCAATACACTTCAAACTGAATAGTTCCCTCCTCTTCCGCGGGCCAGGAAACCATCAGGTTCCAGTTGCCTCCCCTGGCTGTGGTGGAGAAATTACCCGCTTCAATAACCGCGCCATCATTACAGGTACCAGATAGAGACACCTCAGGATTTTCCATAGCACCTGGAATAGCATTCACGGATCCCTGCAAGGGCTCTCTGGGTATCACCCTGGTGATGGATACCTCCCTGGACTTGCTCTGGGTGCTGAAGGAGGCGTTTGCTTCAATTACATAGTCTCCTTCTTCCTGTGGGGACTGGATGGAAACTTCCCAGTCTCCTGATGGACTTGCTGTGGCCCTGCTTTCAAAAACCTGGACTACTGCGCCAGGTGTTGCTTTTCCGCCCACCCTCAGCTGGGATTGAGTTATTTCAGCCCCATCAGAAGGGGTGGTGATGGACAAGGTCAATTGTTCCTCCGGAATGACGAATACAAAATCCACTGACACGGCCTGGTCAGCCAGAGTGGCTTCTGCCGTATAGGTGTGCTCTCCAGCCTCCTCTGGCACCGGAACGCTTAAAGCCCATGTGCCAGATGGAGTTATAACAGTAACCGCGTCATTTACTTTAACTGTTGCTCCTGCTGTTCCCGCTCCCTGAATGTCCAGGTTTCCGGTCCTCACTACTTCGCCGTCTGCCGGACTGGCCACTTGTAAAACAAGGTCAACCTGCTGTTCCTTGAGAATAATGGACAAATCCACCATTTTACTCTGCTCACCTAAACTGGCTTCAACTAAAATGGAGTTTTCTCCTATTGGCAACCCTCTGAGCACGGCATTCCAGTCCGATCCCGCTGTGGAGGCTGGTTCTCCGTTCACATAAACCATCCCGCCTTCTGTGACAGTGCCCATAACAGTTATATCGCTTCCCATGGGGAATTCCTGGCCCGCGGCAGGCGCTGTCACGGCTAATTCAAGAGGCTTTTCCTGATCTGGAATAAGGAATTTAACAATACTGGATACGGACTTTCCGTCAAGACTGGAGGAAACGGTTAATGAATATCTGCCTGACTGGGCGGGCGCCGCCAATGTCAGGGTGAAATTGCCGGAAGCGTCTGCCACCACCTTCTGATCACGGGCCGATACATCAGCCCCTGGAAGGGTTACTCCAGTGATGTTTATTTCAGTACCTGGAATTTCACTCTCTTCTTCAGGTGAGGTAATATTTAAGATGAGGTCAGCTGTCATATCAGGAGGCGAAGCCTCTGAAGCTGTATCCACCGATGCGGAAGTATCCGCTTCAGCCATGGTTTCAGTCTCAATACCCGGTAACGTGTCCCGCTCCACCGTGGTATCGGTGTCTGCCTGGCTGCCAATGCCGGCTGTGGTGTCTGTTTCCACGGTCGTGTCGACGTCTGCCACAGTATCTATGTCTGCCGTGGTATCAATCTCAGCTGTGGTGTCAATCTCAGCCGTGGTGTCTATTTCCGCTGTGGTGTCTGCCTCCGCGGTGGTATCCACAGCAGTGGTAGTGTCTATACCCGCTGTGGTGTCCACAGCAGCCGAGGTATCAGTTGCGGCCCCGGAATCCGTAGCCGTGGAATCCAATTTCAAGCTGTCAACATGGCCGGTGTCCGCAGCGGCGGAATCCAATCCCAGGCTGTCAACCAGGCCCGTGTCCGCAGGAGCTGTAGTATCAACAAGCGGAGGAGGCGGCAGGGTATCCAGGACCTGCTTCAAGACCTCAACCACCGCCTGCTGCAGCGCTTGAGTATTTTCCAGCACTTTAACGTCAAATCCCTTTGCATTCTGAAGAGCAAG
>JBHPJW010000160.1:0-3449 GCA_042567505.1 Fibrobacterota bacterium | reverse complement strand
GATCTGTGGAAATCCGAGTTCCCTGTTCCGGAAATGGGCAGTTATGAGTTTACCGTGTCGGGCTGGGTAGACCTGTTCAAGACCTGGCAGGCAGGACTGCGGAAAAAACACACGGCTGGAATGCCCATTGAGATTGAGTTTGAGATAGGAGCTAGTCAAATAAAACGCGCCGTGGAAAGCGCGTCTGCCGGTGTCAGGGCGAAATTGGAGTCATGGCTGGCTGGGACAAAAGAAAAACCTTCAAAAAGCGCTGTCAACGCGTTTCTGGGCGCGGAAATAACCGGACTCATGTACAAGTGCCGGGATGAGCAGAGGATAACGACATATGAAAAGGTCTTGCGCGTGGCGGTGGACCGGAAAAAAGCAGGTTTCAGCGCATGGTATGAATTGTTTCCCAGGTCATGGAGCGGGGTACCGGGGGCGCACGGCACGTTCAGGGATTGCGAGCGCATGCTGCCGGAAATTGCAGGAATGGGTTTTGACGTCATCTATCTGCCGCCCATACATCCCATAGGCAGGACCAAGCGCAAGGGCAGGAACAATTCGGTAAAAAGCCAAGCCGGGGACCCGGGAAGCCCCTGGGCAATCGGATCAGCGGAGGGAGGGCATAAGGCCGTACATCCCGAACTTGGGACAGTTAAGGACTTCCAGAGGTTTGTGAAAAAGGCCGCAGACAAGGGCCTTGAGGTGGCTATAGACATAGCGTTTCAGTGCTCACTCGACCATCCCTACATCAAAGCGTATCCCCAATGGTTTCTATGGCGGCCCGATGGTACAGTGCAGTACGCGGAAAACCCGCCCAAGAAATACGAGGATATTGTTCCCATCAATTTTGAGACAGATGACAGGCGGCGTCTCTGGGAAGAACTGAAAAGCATCTTTGTGTTCTGGATAAAAAAGGGCGTGCGCATGTTCCGGGTAGACAACCCGCACACCAAGCCCTTTGCCTTCTGGGAATGGCTCATAGGGGGGATAAAGGAAAAATATCCCGATGTGCTGTTCCTGTCAGAAGCCTTCACCCGGCCCAAGATCATGTACCAGCTGGCCAAGTTGGGCTTTACTCAGTCCTATACCTACTATACCTGGAGAAACAGTAAGGGAGAATTCACTGAATATCTCAAGGAGCTCACTCAAACTGGAGTGAAGGACTTTTTCAGGCCCAATTTCTGGCCCAACACCCCTGATATCCTGGCAGAATCTCTCCAGGGACAGGGCCGGCCTGCCTTTATTATCCGTCTGGTGCTGGCGGCCACCATGAGTTCAAATTACGGCATCTATGGCCCGGCCTTTGAACTCTGCCTGAATCAAAATGTTACCGGCAAGGAAGAATACCTGGACTCGGAAAAATACGAGATTAAAACCTGGAATTGGGACAAAGCGGGAAACATCAAGGATGTTATCGCCATGGTAAACCGGATCCGCAGGGAAAATCCTTCCCTGCAGACAACCTGGAATATTGAGTTCTGCCGGAACAATAATCCAAACATGCTTTCTTATGTGAAAGCCACGGAAAGCCTTGATAATATCATCCTGGTGGCCGTTAACCTCGATCCTGAGAACATCCAGTCCTGCCTGCTCAGCGTACCGCTTGAGAAACTGGGAATGGAAAAGGATATATCCTATGTGGTTTCAGACCTTCTGAACAAAACAGAATTCACCTGGCGAGGAGAGGAGAACTATGTGGAGCTGGATCCCAAAAATAGCCCGGCGCATATATTTCGCATTGACTCTCACGTAACCTAACTACGAATTGTATTTCGCCCGCCCCCCCCCCCCCCCCCCGCTACAAGGGATTATTTTTAAATAATAATCAATCAGACTGCTTAAACACCACTATCCCCAGGGGTGGCAGGGTGAGGGAGCAGGACTGGGCCATGCCGTGCATGCCCACGGGTTCGGTTTCCACGCTGCCGGCGTTACCCATGCCGCTGCCTCCATACAAGTCGCTGTCACTGTTTAAAACTTCTTTCCAGGAACCCGGACAGGGGAATCCCAGCCGGTATGCTTGTCTGGGGACCGGTGTGAAATTGCAGGCCACCACCATGAATCCGGCGCCGTTTTTGTCTTTTCTGAGAAAGGAGAGGACGCTGTTTTCTGTGTCATTGCACTCTATCCAGCTGAAGCCTCCGGGATCAAAGTCCATTTCATGAAGAGCCTGGACACCAAGTTTTTTACCCCGGCGTGGGCCGGGTAGTCGAGCAAATGCCAGTCCAGGCTCTTCTCGTGGTACCATTCGTCCCACTGTCCAAACTCGCTTCCCATGAACAGCAGCTTTTTTCCGGGATGGGTGAATATGTATCCGAGGAACACCCTTAGGTTGGCGTATTTCTGCCAGTCGTCCCCGGTGATTTTGCGCATCAAGGCTCCTTTGCCGTGCACCACCTCGTCATGGGAAAGGGGCAGGATAAAGTTTTCGTGGAAGGCATACAGCATGCTGAAAGTGAGCTGGTTCAGGTGATATTTCCGGTGGACCGGCTCTTTGCTCATGTAGGTGAGCGTGTCGTGCATCCAGCCCATATTCCATTTCATGCCGAATCCAAGTCCGCCCATGTCCACGGGCCGGGAAACCATAGACCAGGAAGTAGACTCCTCGGCTATCATGTGGACGTCGGGAAATTCCTCATATACCTCCTGATTCAACCGGCGCAGAAAATCTATGGCTTCAATGTTCTCCTTTCCGCCGTAACGGTTGGGAATCCATTCTCCGTTTTTTCTTGAGTAATCGAGATACAGCATGGAGGCTACTGCGTCCACACGCAGGCCGTCGGCATGATACTTGTCCAGCCAGAACAGGGCGCTTGAAATCAGGAAGTTCCTGACCTCGTTTCTTCCATAATTGAAAATGCAGGTGTCCCAGTCCGGGTGATAACCCTGGCGTGGATCGGCGTGCTCGTACAGGTGTGATCCGTCAAAACAGACCAGGCTGTGTCCATCGTTGGGAAAATGCGATGGGACCCAGTCCAATATCACGCCGATACCGTGCTGATGCAGATAATCGATCAGGTACATGAAATCCTGGGGTGTCCCAAACCTGCTGGTAGGGGCGAAAAAACCAGTGCACTGATACCCCCAGGAACCGTAAAAAGGGTATTCCATAACAGGCAGGAACTCCACGTGCGTGAATCCTGTCTCCTTTACGTATTCAGCCAACTGAACAGCCGTCTCCCGGAAGGTGAGCGGCCGGTCCCCTTCTTCCGGTACCCTGCGCCAGGATCCGACATGGACCTCATAAATGGATATGGGCGCTTCCAGGGCCTGTTGTCTTTTGCGGTCTGCCATCCACTTGCTGTCATTCCACTGATAATCCAGGTCCCAGGTTCTGGAGGCGGTTTTAGGAGCAGTCTCCCAAAAAAAGGCAAAGGGGTCTCCCTTATCCAAAGAGAGATCTCCGTTATTTGACGTAATATGGTACTTGTAATTTTCGCCTGAGCCGAGGCCGGGAATAAACC
>JBHPJW010000016.1:0-48617 GCA_042567505.1 Fibrobacterota bacterium | reverse complement strand
TATTAAAATGCTTCCGCAAGTTTCGCAGGTTTGTAGAGTATTCATCTTGCTCAGTTCATTGATTTTCTGAGGAGGCTGGGCTCTGTTGCATACCACACAGACTTTATTATCCCAATTGATGGTGGTAATAACGTATGGTGTTTTTCTCCTTTTCTTAACACGGTCATAAACTGAGATTATCCTTTTCCTGATTTTGCCTCTCGGCACTTCGCTTTTTTCAGCTTCAGAAGCAATTCGCCCTTCCAGACTGCTTAATTCCTTGTTTAGCTGCTTGAGTTCGGGAGAATTGGCCTCTTTGACAGTGTTAAATTTTTCTTCTACGGATTTCTTATCCTCCCTTAAATTTTCCAGGACCTGTTGATAATGCAGAGTATTTGCCTGAGCGTTTTCAATATTTCGCTTATGAGTAGCAATTTCTGAATGAACGGCATCATATTCTTTATTGGTGGTAATATTTTCCAATCTTTCATTGCTGGATTTTAATTCACGATTTTCACTCTCAATAAAATCCTTGTTTTCAGCTATTTTCGATTCCAATTCAGTGATAGAGTCATTAATTCCGGTTAACTCCTTTTCCGCTGTGGTAACTTCATTTTCCAATGAATTAATCCGGCAGGGAAGATCCATATTGGCTTTTTTTAAATTATAGACCTTTTTATCATAAGCCGATAACTCTAACAAATAGTTCAGTTCTTCGCGCATTAAAACCCCTGATTAAAATAAAGCACTGTAAGGAAAATTACCCTAAATCTTACAGTATGAAACACCAGATCTTATTGGTAATTTAATTTAATAGTGTAATTGAATCAACTAAAGTAGGACTTGTTGTATTTTGAAGCAGCCTTTTCCCACCCGTGTCTAAGCCCTTCTGTTATAATCTCTTTAAAATGACCCTTTATCTGTCTGATAACCCGGGCGTCATTTCTTTTTAACTTCCTGAGAACGAAGTCAGAGAGGTCCATGTCTATTGGACATTTTCCAACTCCTATCCTTATTCTCGTGAATTCTGTACCACAGTATTGAATAATACTTTGTAATCCTTTATGGCCACCATCACTTCCTCTCCGCCTGATTCTGACAATCCCCAGGTCTAAATTCGCATCATCAACGACAACGATGAGGTCTTCCTGTGCCAATTTATAATAAGAAATTAAAGAACGGACAGCTTCACCGCTTAAATTCATGTATGTGGTGGGCTTGGCAAGTATCACAGGAAAATCATCGAGGTTTACCTGCTGAATGGCGGACTTTCCTTTTCTCTTCCATACTGAGGAAACGGCCAGGCCGTCAATCAGAGAAAAGCCGACATTATGAGGAGTATCCTGGTATTTTTTCCCAGGATTTCCTAATCCGACAATAATTTTCATTCAAAGGCTTTGGCTACTTTGGCTTTTCTGGTTTTTTATCTCCGGAGGATTTGGGGTCTTTCGACCCACCGGAACCGGCCCCTTCTGGAGCTTCTGACGCACCCTTGGCTTCCTGATTTCCTTCTTCTTCAGCTCCTTCTTCACCTTCAACCTCAGCACCAGGTTCGGGGAGGACCTCTTCTACTTTATGGGCTGGAGTAACCCCGAACAGAGCGGTTCTGGGCGGTGTAATAATTGTTCCCTCTAGAAATTCTAGATCCTGAGCATAAACAATAGCGTTTAGGGCAAGGTCCGAAACATCCTGTTCAAAAGCATCGGGAATGTCGCGAACTTTGCATTTTACCTTAACGAACCTCTTCATGATGGCAAAAAGTCCGCCTTCATTTTTCACACCCTTGGGCATACCAACGTGTTTTATGGGGACTTGCACAGTTACTGTACTATCCTCATTAACCCTTAAAAAGTCAATATGGAGAACCTGGATATGCTTTACCGGGTGTCTGGTAATGTCCTTAATAATGACCGGTTCTTCTTTTCCCTCAATATTCAGATGAATTATTTTGTTTTTTTTCAGGTTTTTTAAGAGTTTCCCAAGTTCATTTTCAGAAAAATGAATACCACATGGTTCTTGACTATGGCCATAAATAACTCCCGGGACTCTTCCGGATTTTCTTAATTCTGAAAGATATCCTTTTGTTTTTTTTTCCCTGCTCTTGGCAGATAGTGTTGGTGTTTCCATCATTAATACCTGATTTTTTCCTTGATTACTTTGTTGTTTCTCTTTTGTTATCCATCTTAAAAACTAATTAGATTCCTCTGAAAATCCATATTTTCTGCTTCTGACAAACAATAGGGAGTTTGCCCGAAGGAAATCTTCTGAGGATTGACTCCTGTCCCCTACCCCTGTGCTATGCCATTTCCCTTATTATGGCCAATTCCATAGAGAGCTTATAACATAATTCGAACTGGGGTGGCTGGATTCGAACCAACGAATGACGGCACCAAAAACCGTTGTCTTACCACTTGACGACACCCCATTTCTCTTTAATTCTGGCTCATAATATTAAGAAAAACCATTTCTTTCAATACCCCGTTACCGTCCTGTCTCATTTAGGAGAAAATTCGGTAACGCAAGCGTATCTGCAGTTTTTCTTGATGAATTGTCTGCATTGTTCAGCTGATGACTTTTCTTTAAACAACCCGAACAAACTGGCGCCACTTCCGCATAGCATTACATGGATCGGATGAAATAAGCCGATTGATTCACGTAAAGAACGAATGATGGGATAGTCTTTAAAGACGAATTCCTCAAAGCTGTTTTTGAGGTTCTTGAAAAAATCCGGATTTTTATGCTCCATGAGATAGTTCCGTTTGAATTCAGGATACCTTTGGCCTGTTTCCTTCAGGTCAATCTTCCCATAGGCGTTGGCAGTATCCACAAAACATTCAGGAGTTGCCACGACCACATAAAACCTGTACGGAGGAGGGGCAGGCTCCAGAAGTTCTCCTTTTCCAGCGGCAAAACAGGTTCCCTCCCGAAGCAGGAAGGGAACATCCGCTCCCAATTTCCCTGCCAGAATTTGAAGGTCTTGGACAGGAACATCCAGGTCCCAAATTTTTCGGCATAATTTAAGCGCTCCTGCGGCATTGGAACTTCCTCCTCCCAGACCGGCCTGAACAGGAAGCGTCTTTTTTAAAAAGAATTTTATTCCCGAGGTAATTCCATACCGCTTTTTAACCGCTTCAGCAGCTTTAATAATCAGGTTTTCACCGGGCGTCTTGGTAATTCCATCTCCGCCTTCCAATGCAATTTTGTGATAGGGTTCTGCTGACAGTACGTCTGAGCATGCCAGAGTCTGAAAAAGGGTCCGGATATTGTGATAGCCGTCTGGACGCTTGTTTACTATTTCCAGGAATAAATTAATCTTGGCGCGACAGTAAAGCGTTATTCTCAATTTCTCTCCGGTAAGAGCTGGAAATATAGAAATACTCCGGACTGAAGGAGTTTATTTGGTCAGGAATCAGAGGTCCGGTCCCGGGGATTATCACCTGTCTCCTGCCTTTTGCTTTCATTCCTCTTCCCCCTTCCTCCAACTCTTCAAAATCTCAGCCCCTTGCATCACCGCCAGACTACTATCGTCAGTTCCTTATATCTTGAATAGATCAGCCTGTTCACCAATAATGTAGCCAGATTAATTATATTTTTTTTAGATATATTCCTTTTTCCCTTTGGAAGGGTTAGATAAACCTCCTCAAAAGTAGATGGTTAACATGAGTTCAGGTTCAGTTAAGAATTTGATAAGCCTTCTGGATTTTAATTCAGAAATCATTAGCGCTATTCTGAAAACAGCTATAGATGTAAAAAAAGAGTACAAGAAAAACGGACCGATTAACATGTTACAAGGCCGTACGCTCGTGCTTATTTTTGAAAAACAAAGCTTAAGGACCAGAATGACCTTTGAGGTGGCAATGGCCCAATTAGGCGGAACCGCCATAAACTTGGAACCTGAGCAAATCTCACTGGGTGAGAGGGAAAGTGTTCAGGACGCTGCTGTGAACCTTTCATTGTGGGTGGACATGATAGTAGCCAGGACTTTTAAGCATGATCTGGTGGTGAAACTGGCTGAATACGCTTCCGTTCCTGTTATCAATGCCCTTACAGACTTATTTCACCCTTGCCAGGCTCTGGCCTTTGCCCAGACAATATTGGAAACAACCGGTAAACTTCCAGGAGCTCACCTTGTGTTCGTTGGTGATGGAAATAATGTCGCTAACTCGCTTGCCCTGCTGTCAGGCCTTTCCGGTATGGACTTCACCTTGGCGTGCCCTCCCGGATACGAACAACCGGTCTTTCTTCAGAAACTGCTGAATCCCATCTTTGAGAGATCCGGCAGAAAATATCGAATTGAACACAATCCAATGAAAGCTGTATCGACAGCTGACGTTATCTATACAGATGTATGGGTAAGCATGGGTCAGGAAGAGGAAAGCGAGAAAAAAACAAAGGATTTCCTCAACTACCAGGTTAATGGAGCCCTCATGAGCAAGGCTCCCAAAGGCTGCCTGGTTTCTCATTGCCTGCCCGCTCACAGAGGAGAGGAAATTGTCGATGAAGTAATGGATTCCGATGTGTGCATCTGTTTCAAAGAGGCGGAAAACAGATTGCACGTTCAGAAGGCTGTTCTCCTCTATCTTCTAAAACCGGATACCTTTATCAGCTGAAGTAAAAACATTGATATGTTATTGAGAAGTCTTTTTGGAGTGGATGAAATAGACCAGATGCTGGGCGGCGGGTTTGTTGCAGGCTCCTCAAACATTATTGAAGGGGCCCCCGGGACCGGAAAGACAACTCTGGGAGTCCAATTCATCGTAAACGGTATTAGAAAATTCAATGAACCCGGGCTTATCATAACCTTTGAGGAATTTCCCAGCCAGTATTATAACGATGCTAAAAATTTTGGTTGGGATTTAAAAAAATTTGAAGATGAAGGGATGCTGAAAATTGTTTTTACAAATCCTGAAGCGGCTGTTGAGGAAATCGAAGAAATTGGCGGTAGGCTGGAAACTCTTATTGACGAAATGGGGATAAAGAGATGCCTGATAGACTCCTTAACTCATTTCGAATATTCAGTGGAAAACGAAGATGAGTTGAGGGAGATGGAATTCGATTTCATTACCAGCCTAAAAAGAGAGAGTCTAACCAGTATATTATTACGGGAGAACAATAATTTACTTGGGCAGACCGACAGTATTTCTCAAGCGCCGTTCATAGCAGACAGCTATATAATCTTGCGATATGTTGAAATAGACAGTGCGATATCCAAAGCTCTTCTCATACTCAAAATGAGGGGAAGCAAGCATGCAAAAGACATTCGCCGGTTTGAAATTACCGATAAAGGATGCGAGGTTACCGAAAAGTTTGTGGGCCAGGAGGGCATTCTAAGCGGTACGCCCATGAAGACAGCCGCGGATGCTTTTATCGACGCTTTTGTAAAAAAAACCTGATGTTCCAGATTATCCTGCATTTTTCAATTATTGTTTTATCAGCGCTTGTGTTCTATTTCTTAGCCATAATTGCCAAATTCTACCGTCTCAAATCAGGAATTGGCATACATCACAATTATTTTGTCGCCAGCGGGATAAGCTTTATCCTTGGCCAATCATTGTCCCTGGAAAAACTGCCAATGTTATTTTCCCACTACCTTTCTCCGATTCTCATTATTTCCGGTGGTGCGGGCCTTATTATCCTGTCACTCAGTCTGTACCGGAACATGATGAGCGTGCAGAAAAACACATAATAATTTATGGGAAAGATGCAGATTATATTTTTCATATCAAATACTGTTTTTCATTTGGCTTTTCTTACTGTCTTTTTAATAATTGCCGACTTGAGCAGGATATTAGGGGAAGCACTCAAAAAGAAGTCATTTTATAAATTGTTTTACCTTGCCTGTATCTTCCTCCTTGCGGGGCAGGTTTTGGTTTTTTTTGGACAAGGATATCGAATTTATACATACTTTTTGGACGTTACAGGGTTAATTCTAGGTTTCAGCGTTACCTATTATTATTGGAAATGGGTGCCTGAAGATTTATCAAGAGGTTGAATCATGGCAAAAATACTGGTTATCGATGATGAAAAAGATATCGCGGATCTGATTAAATTAGTCCTGGAGCTGGACAACCATAAGGTCATAGTTGTCACGGAATCTGATCAGGCGGTATCCACGGCGCTTGCAGAAAAGCCAGATGTTATTCTCCTGGATCTGGTCATGCCGAAAATGGACGGATATGACGTCCTTAGGGATTTCCGGTCTCATGATGAATTAAACGATATTCCTGTGGCATTTTTAACCAGTAAAAGCAAATCTGTTGATTTCATGGTTGGCCTGCACATGATGAAAGTGGATGATTATATAACCAAACCTTTTGGCAAGAAAGATTTACTGGAGCGGGTTAGGGCATTGCTGGATAAACCTGAAAAATGAGTCTAATACTCATTCTTATGCTTGGTTACTGAAAGATGATACCCTCACCTAAACCTCTCCAGATCTTTTACCAGGCTTTTTGGTAGCCATTTCCGCACTTTATCGCTCTCTTCTGAAAACCAAATGGCCGCATTTTCCTGTTGTCCTTTTTTATTTCCCATAGCAGCATATACCCTGAGTAAATTACCTGAAGCACTCAGGTAATTGATTTTTACTGGTTTTATGTTCTGATTTCTGGCATAAATTTGAGAATATTCCTGTTTAACCTCCTCAAAAATTTTCGCTGATTTACCGTATTTTTTCATTTTAAAATAAAAATCAGCTTCCATAAGCCGGAAAATCCGGTTCTCAGGATATTTTTTTAAAAAGTCCCTGGTTAGCTGAAGCCCTTGTTGGTATGAACCGGCATCAAATTGCATCCAAATCAATGGTGTTAAGAAAATTGCGTATAAATAAGGTGAACGATGAAAATTTTTCTCTAAAAATTTCCGCGATCTATCCTGATCAACTTTAAAAAACGGCAGCCAATCCAGCAGTTTCAGGAGTTCACCTTTATAATACCGGTAAATTTCATTGGCGCATTGAGCTTCCAGATATTGATTCTGGTGCCGAAGCATCTTTACCGCAGCTTTAGACTGCAGCGCTGCATTTAGGAATTGTTTTCTGGTTGAAGAAATATAGCTGAGCTGTATCAGGACCAAACCAGAATATAGATCAGGATGAACTGTGGATTTCTTCCCGGATTTCACGTAATCTTTGGATTCCTCCAGCATTTTCTTCAGTTTCTGCCATTGCCGTTTTGCTGATGAAAGGGAACTGGTGTCCCCGTAATCATTAAAAACCGTGCAATACAATAGTCCCTTAAAATACAGGTGACCGGGTTCGCTGTATGGTATCTTTGTCTCCAGAACAGATTCTGCCAGATCATACTTCTGGCTGTATATCAGGTCCAGGACCTCTAAAATGGCACCATGATATTTTTTTTCCTGCATTATCTGGGTTATAGTGGTATTATGTGGTTTAGCTGATAGTAGAGAACTGCATATCAGAAGCGGTAAGAACAACTCCATATAAATCCGAAGCTGAAAATCAGAGCATCTTTTGTTAGCAGACATCAAAAAATTGGCCCTTTTTTAATTAATGCCATAGTAAATTAATAAAACGTATCTTAAACCACCGATTTAATAACTTTAATTATTGGAATGCCGGAAAAGGTAATTAACAGGATTAAACCGAAAATTGTCGGTGTACTTACCTCTGATAATACCAGGGCGTTGTTTCATGGCCATGGTCCAGATGATCAATTCGTAAATCAGGTGTCCACCTGTGATATACTGGAATTCAGAGCGGATACCTTCTCCGGACCAGAGATAATAAAAGCTCTAACGGTCATCAGGGACTATTTTGATAAAAACCTGCAGGTCAATGCAAAAGGAAAACCTTTACTTTTTACTCTACGGCTGGAAAGAGATAGTGGAAAATGGAGAGGAAGTCCAGTTTCGAGGCAACCCCTGTTTCAGGAAGTCATTGCCAAAAACCTGGTTGACTGGGTCGATATAGAAATTGAGGAGGCCGGTAATTTCCCGGCTCAGCTCTTCGATCTGATAAGGAATTCCTCTGTAAAACTGATGGTTTCTCATCATAATTTCAAAAAGAGTTATTCTTTTGCCGGTTTTTCATCTTTATTAAAAGAAATGGCAGAATTTCAACCGGATATTATAAAATTTGCCGTAACAGTGCGGTCTTATAATGAATTAGAGATTTTACTCGATTTTTCAAAGAAGTTGAGTAAGGATTACCCGCTTTCTTGTGTTATTTCCATGGGGGCATTCGCCAAACAGTCCCGAATCGGTTCTCCAGCGATAGGAGCCCCAATTACCTATGGCTATTTGGGCCCGGAATCAACAATTGCAGCTCAAATTGAAGTCTGTGAGCTATCTCAGGGATTAAAGAAAATTCTGAATAAGGAACCTTTTACATACACCAGCCGTCAACTTATAGATTTAATGGATAGAGAGCTGGATGTCTAAATCCTTCTGCATTGTTCTTTGCTTTTGTTTCTTTGTTATTTCAGGAAACCGGACGGCTCGGGCCTTTGGACTGAATAAAGTACAATACAACCGGTTTGAGTGGTCGTATTACCAAACTGAACATTTTAATATCTATTTCCCTCAGGACGGGGATACTGTGGCATATTTCACTGCTGAAAATGTTGAAGATATGTACCAGAGCATTTCTCAAGTCCTCGGACATGAATTAACAGGCAGGGTTCCGATAATCATTCATAATTCCCATACCGAATTTGAGCAAACCAACGTTGTAAGATTTCCTCTTCATGAAGCGATTGGCGGTTTTACCGAGATGTTTAAAAACCGGATAGTCCTTCCTTTTGAGGGGAATTACGCAGATTTTTATCACGTTCTGAAACATGAAATGGTGCATGCTTTTATCAATAACCTGCTTGCGGGAGATATGTCAAACTCCGGAGTCTCGAGTCAGGGAGCTTATCGGTTTCCTCTCTGGATAAACGAAGGCCTGGCGGAATATATCTCATTAGGCTGGGACATTTCTTCGGAGTTTTTCATGCTGGACGCCACGACTTCCGGTTATGTCTCCTCTCCGGTAGTGGAGTTTGGAGGCTTCATGGCATATAAGGGCGGACAAATGTTCTTCCATTTTCTGGAAAATGCCTATGGCCGGGGAACTATTAAAAAATTGATCCGGGAACTGGTATTGATGAGAAACCTTGATAGAGCCTTTAAAAAGGTAACCAATACCTCACTTGAAGAGGCGGGAGAAATCTGGTTGAGGGAGTTGAGATATATTTACTGGCCGGAACTGGGCCAGCGTACCCATGGAAAAACCTTTGCCAGAAAACTTACCAATCATGGAAAAGACCTTTCTTTCTACAATTTGCAGCCCGCTATTTCTCCGGATCTGAAGGAAATTGCTTTTTTCAGTGATAGAGGCGCCCGCGAAGGGGTGTATATCCTGAACCTGGAAACAGAAAAAATAACCAGATCGGTGATAAAGGGCGGGACAAAAGGCAAGTTTGAATCTTTTCACTCATTTAAGTCAGGACTGGCCTGGGGGCCGGGAAGCGAACGGTTAGCTATAGTCAGCAAGGGAAAAGGAAGAGATGTCATCCATATCATTGATGCCAAATCCGGGAAAGTCCTGGAAGAAATCTCACCCGATGTCCAGGCGATCTTATCTCCCGGCTGGTCCAGGGACGGTAGATATGTATGCTTCAGCGGTATGATAAACGGATACACTGATATTTATATATGGGACAGGGACCGCAAAACCCTTGTCGGCCTTACTCATGACCTCGCCTACGATGGCAAACCCTGCTTTTCCCCATCGGGCAAATTCATTGCCTTTGAATCAGATCGAAAAGAATTAGATGGAAATGAGTGGACCGAACGTTTAAATATATACAGGATAAAAACAGATGGTTCGGACTTAGCTAGAATCAGCCGCAGCGACTACGATGACAAAATGCCCTGTTACGGTCACTCAGATTCCCTGGTCATTTTTATCTCCAACCGCTCTGGAATCGATAATCTCTATCTCAGTAAAGACACTCTTAATTCCTTTTTTGAAATTCCCCTGACAAACATCATTGCGGGATGTTATACTCCGTCCTGGTCCGTTGACGGCAATGCCCTTGCATTCACCATCTTTGAACAGGGGGGCTGGGACATCTTTCTGATGAGGAACCCGCTGATAAAACAATTTGATAAAGACCTTCCCAGAACCCATTTCATAAAGTCCCTGGAAGATACCAGTATGTCCTTTTTCAGGCCTATTAATTGGGAAAACCTGTCCAGTTTCGAAAAAGATACTGCTTCGGGTAAGGACAGCTTATCTGCAAAAACAGACACTCTGCCACCAGTTAGAGACTCGCTGGCTATCAACGGGGACGAAGCGGTCCGTGGAGGAGACACCTTATTATCTCTGCAGACAGATTCGATTTCACCTGGAAAAGACGCCCTAACACATATTCCCCAAACCCTCCCCCCGGATAGTGATTCCCTGGTTCCAGAGAAAGAGATCCTTGTTGTAAAAAAAGATTCCTTATCTGATACCGACACTCTGGCCATGGACCAGACCCGGAAGAGACCAAAATATCTATTAGACAGTTCGGAATATCTCGATACAGACGGTCTATTCATAAAGAGAAACTACACCCCTGTTTTCAGTCTGGATGTGGCGGCGGCGGCCCTGGGGGTGAGTAATTTTGAAGGCTCCTTTGGCCAAGGCTTTATCGTTTTGACCGACCTGATGGGAGACCAGGAAATTGAGATCGCCCTGACATTAAATGGAGACATACGGGATAACAGCCAGGTCGCCCTGGCCTATCATTATCTGCCGTATAAGGTCGACTATATCCTGGGCGGCTTTTACCGTTCTTTTGATAATTCTCTGTATTTTGGCAGCAAAGAACTTTCTTGGGGAGCATATTCAATGATCCTGTATCCTCTGTCTCTGTTTACCAGATGGCAATTTGAGCTGCTTACCCAGCATATCAGCCGGGAGGCAATTGTGGAGGTTGTACAAGATTCTGTGTGGGAGGTGCAGGAAAACACCAAAGACATTTTCTATCCATCCCTGGTCTGGAGTCATGATAATGCTCAATGGGGCATGGTCGGTCCGGTTAACGGCCAACGAATAAACGCAAGATTCTCAGTTGTTCCTCCGGTCTTCGAAGACAATATTTTCTTTTATGTTGGGGACCTCGACCTGCGGAGATACTGGATGTTCTGGAAAAAGTACTCGCTGGTCATGAGAATAAACGCAGGATTTTCTGAGGCTATAGGAAATAACCGTAATCCGCACAGTTTTCTGTTGGGGGGGGACGATTTCATTAACATTTACCCCATTCGGACTGTTGGGTCCAATCTACCCGAATCTATTGACATTGAAGGTCTGTTTTTTTCCGAATTTTCCCTACCTTTAAGGGGCTTTGATTACTTTGAGTTTACCGGAAACCGGAAAGTACTGTCTAATCTCGAATTCCGTTTTCCTTTTATAAGGGAATTGACTTTTTCCTGGCCGATTCCTCTAAGTATAAGACAAGTCGCAGGGGTTATTTTTGCAGATTACGGGGCTGCCTGGACCCTGGGGCGTGAGTTTTATGACTCCCAGGGCTTGGGGATGGGCTGGGGTATGAGGATAAATCTTGGTGTTTTTGTTCTGAGATGGACCCGGGCATACCCCGTGGAAGGAATTGGCAATCGAAAAAAATCCAAAACGGACTATTGGTCTTTAGGAGCAGAATTTTAAATTTACAACGCAATTTATTTCTTAGGTATAAAATCATGCGTTTGACTGATAGGTTTTCACAAGAATGTATCATTATTAATTCCCAGGAGGAAACCAAGGCAAAAATTATCAAGGCCCTTGTTTCAAAACTCTGCGATGTATACAACATTCAAAACAATGGCGGAGTCCACGAAGCTGTGATGGGAAGAGAAAAGAAAATGTCCACCGGAATTGGGTGCGGACTGGCAGTACCCCATGCCAAGGTTGATTTCGTTGATAAGATGTGTATTGTGGCCGCCACAGTAAAAAAAGGGATCGATTTTGCCGCAATAGACATGGAACCCGTTTACCTGCTGTTTTTGATTGTGTCCCCTACCACAACTACCGGTCCCCATATCAGAGCCCTTTCCGCCATTTCCCGCATCATGGCCGACGCTGTCATAAGGAAAAGCCTCATAGAAGCTTCAACTCCGGAAGAATTTTATCAACGATTGAGGATTGGAGAGGAAAAATATACCTGAACTTTTTACTTCAAGGATAACATAAATGGAACCGAATGAAGAGAATAATGGCCTTCCAGAGAAAAAAATTGAGTCTCTCAACCAGGATGGTTTTTTAGAGATAAAAATAAGCAGCAAAGCCTTCCTCAGGGATGAAGCCAAAGAATTCCAGTTAATCGTTAACGAAGCCATGCAGAGGGATGTTTCCCGGTTTTTAATTAATTTCAATGACTGTCAATATGTTAGCTCCGAAGGCCTTGGGTGTATTGCCGAATTCTGGCGAAAGTGCAGTGAAAAAGAAAATATAACTATGGTCTCTGTTTTCAGTGATAAACCGGTGAATGAGCTGCTGGACTTTTTCAAAATAATCGGATTGGCAAGGGTGATGAAAGAACATATTTTCACCGACTACAATAAGGCTCGGGAGTTTCTCCTTCAGAAGTGATCTGTCCAGGGATTGCCGGTGGTTTGGATTAACGGATCAAAGAGGTTATAATTACCCTAAAATTTTCCGATTTTACATACCTTTAAACATGGTGAGATTTTAATATTGGCAGAGGCAATCCCAAAACAAAAAACAAAAAATACCACAGGCAGAGGGAAAATACTGATAATTGCGGAAAAGCCCAGTGTTGCTCAGGATATTATCAAAGCGTTGCCAAAAAAATTCAAGGATTTAAAAACATATTATGAGAATGATTCCCACATAGTCTCTTTTGCCGTTGGACATTTGGTTACCATTTGTACTCCTCCGGAAATCGATCCAAAACATAAAACCTGGTCTCTGGAAAACCTTCCGATCATCCCTGAGGAGTTTCCGTTAAAATCCCTGCGGGATTCCAAATCCCAGCTCAACTCTTTGACTAAATTAATAAGGCGTCGCGATGTATCTGAAATCATTAACGCTTGTGATGCCGGCAGGGAAGGAGAGTTGATTTTCAGGTATATACTTCAATTTGTGGGCAGGAAAAGGAGTATTAAAAAAAAGCTCTCCAGGCTCTGGCTTCAAAGCATGACCAAAGAATCCATTGTGGAAGGCTTCAACAACCTGAGGAAAGACATTGAAATGAAAAGTCTCGCGTCTGCGGCCATTTGCAGGTCCGAGGCTGACTGGCTCATTGGCATTAACGGTTCCAGAGCGCTGACAAGCTTTAAATCCCGTCTGGGCGGTTTCCGTCTGACACCCTGCGGCAGGGTACAGACCCCCACCCTAACCATGCTTATTCAACGAGAAAAAGAAATAAAAAACTTTACGCCAAAAAAATATTGGGAAATTGAAGGGACATTCTCCTTTAAGTCAAATGAATACGTAGGTAAATGGTTTGATCCCAATTTTAAAAGAACGCCTGAAGACACCCATAAAAAACCGGACAGAATCTGGAAAAAATCAGAAGCCGATGCTGTTATTCAAAAATGCCAAGGAAAACATGCCGAGGTGACGGACACCTCTAAGCCCCTAACCCAAAGCTGCCCGATGCTTTATGATTTAACCAGTCTGCAACGGGAGGCAAACAACCGGTTCGGATTTTCAGCCAAGATGACCCTGGATATCATGCAGGTATTATATGAAAAACACAAGGTAGTCACCTATCCTCGGACAGGCAGCCGGCATCTTCCTGAAAATTATTTAAAGTCGGTAAAAAATGTTTTTAAATCCCTTGAAAAAACTGACTTTGGCACGTTCGCAAAAAAAGCACTGGAAAAACAATGGATTAAATTCTCTAAAAAAGTTTTTGACGATACCAAAGTATCTGACCATCATGCCGTCATCCCAACCGTAAACCGCGCGCATAAGCTTTCTGAAGCGGAGTTTAAAATATATAAGATGATCGTACAGCGATTCCTGGCGATTTTTTACCCTCCCGCACGTTTATTGCATACTGTCCGTATTTCCAAAGTTCAGGATGAGGTGTTTAAAACCGAGGGTAAGATTATTAAGGACCCCGGATGGAGAATAATCTACGGCGTTACCGGAAAAGAGCAATCCGTGATACCGCCCTTGTCACCGCAAGCAAAAGTGATCCTGAGAGAAATGGACCTGAGACCGGATTCCACCAAACCTCCTCCCAGACATACGGAATCAAGCCTGCTGTCCATGATGGAAGGCGCGGGTAAACTCATGGAAGAAGAAGAACTCCGGGACGCCATGAAAGAAAAGGGATTGGGCACACCGGCCACCAGGGCGGCTATTATAGAGGGCCTCATTAAAGACAAATATGTGGTGAGAAGGGCGAAAACGCTGGTTCCTTCTGCAAAAGCGACTGAATTAATTGAATCTATTACTGCCATGAAGATTGAAGAGCTGACTTCCCCTGAAATGACTGGGGAATGGGAATACAGACTGGAACAAATCTCCAGGGCAAAATTAAACCGTGAAAATTTCATGAAAGATATCCGGACCCTGACTGAAAATATTGTAGAGAAGGTGAAATCTTTTGATGAAGACGCTGATTCAAACCGGACGGAGGTCTGTCTGCTTCCCGGAACTAAAAAGAGAATATATGAGACCCTGAGTTTCTATCAATCTGAAGACGGAAAGATAAAAATCCGGAAATTTCTCGGCGGACGGCACCTGTCCCGGGAAGAGCTAAAACAACTGCTGACCGATAAAAAACTAGGCCCGCTCACCGGTTTCATCAGCAAAGACGGAAAGCCTTTTTCCGCCCTCTTGAAGCTTAACAAACAGAACAGAGTTGAATTCGTATTTGAAGACGTTTCCGAAAACCCGCCAGACTTCAAGACCATGTCTGTAGTGGGTGTTTCTCCATTGGACGGCGCCAAAGTTTACGAAGGAGAGATGAGTTTTATTTCTGAAACAGCCTATAAGAAAAATTGTAAAACCGGACTCAGAATCAATAAAGTGATACTGGGCAGGGAAATAACCCGTGAAAATGTCGTCCGGATGCTGGAAGGAAAAAAGACCAGCCTGATCCAGGGTTTTTTATCCACTAAAACCAAAAAATTCTTCGATGCTTACCTAAGCCTTCCCAAATCGGGAAAAATCGCCTTCAGTTTCCCGCCCAGAGCTTTTAAAAAGAAAAAGAAACAGACACCAAGTTAGTATCCGGTAAATAATCCAGATGCCGGCATCGCTAACAACCTCACCACATCAACACTTATTCCGGTGCTGCAATCCCAAGTAAAAACATGATCCTCACAACCATTGAGCAGGTCCCCGGAAAGCAAATAGTTGAGCATTTCGGGCTGGTTTCGGGGAGCACTATAAGGGCGAAGCACATCGGCAGGGATATCATGGCGGGGTTTAAAAATATTCTGGGGGGTGAACTAAAGGGATATACCGAGCTACTGCAGGAATCCCGCCGGCAGGCTCTGGAACGCATCCAAAAGCAGGCCTCCCAGCTGGGAGCCAATGCTGTGGTAAACATACGATTCTCCACTTCGTCGGTGGCCCAGGGCGCTTCGGAGTTGTATGTATACGGCACCGCAGTACGGGTTGAATAACCAGGATGCCCCATGGAACTCTTCGTCATCATATGCCTGATAATTCTGGGGTACGTGGCCGGCACCCGGTTGGAGGCACGGCATTACCGCTCTATAGAACAACGGGAACGGGAACTCCTCATGCTTCCTATCGTGTCAGACCGGTCCCAAGCCAGCATTCTTAAGGCGTCGAACTCGGAACTCGTCTATGGCAGCGTGGTCATTTCCATAGACTACTTTAAGAGGATCCTGGCCGGTCTGCGAAATCTCTTTGGCGGCGCGGTCGTGGCATATGAGACCCTGCTGGACAGGGCGCGGAGGGAAGCTCTTCTGCGTATGAAAGAAATGGCGCCTGGAGCGTCAATGATCGTTAACGTCCGAATCGAAACATCCTCAATCAGCAAGAGCACTCAGAATAATAACCTGGGAAGCATAGAGGTGCTGGCATACGGAACCGCTCTCTGGTTTGAGGAAAAAGAATAAGATGAAAAAGAGGTAAGAGTCCAAGGGCTGGTGATGAAAGCCCTGTTAAGTATGGACATCCCATAACGGCTGAACTATTTATCACGGAAAGCGGGGACGATTACCCTATCCCAGGATTCGGCCTCAGACAATCAATGGCCCATGACCTACACGCCCCGTCTTCCCGATAGAAACGTCAACATCACTCCTCAGTCTCCGCTGCGAACTTTTTTCTTTCTGCTTTCCGGCGTGACCGTTGTGATAATTTTGGTATGCCTGGCTCTTGGTTTGGCCGTGGAAATACTCGCACCTCGTTTTCCTCCGGCAGTAGAGAATCCCTTATGTTAATGCTGTGTCGCTGCCGGGAGGCCACATAGTGATTTTCTCCGGCCTGCTTGACGTGACGACTTCGGAAAACGAGCTTGCTTTTGTACTTGGCCATGAAATAGGACACTACGCGCAAAGGGACCATCTCAAAGGATTGGGCCGGGGCCTGATTTTTGTTTTTATCTCAACTTTGCTTTTCGGAAACGACAATTCACTGGCAGATTTCATCACCCAATGGGTAAAAATAACCGACCTGAATTTTTCTCAAAAAGCTGAAGAACGGGCAGACCAGTTTGGCGCTGATATACTTAACTGCTTCTACGGACACGCAGCAGGTGGTTCTTCTTTCTTGAGAAAAATGTTGAGTGTGGAAGATCAGGAAAAAATTCCTCATTTTTATTCGACTCACCCGGAGACCCGCCTGCGCATTAAAAAGCTTGATAAATACGCTGAAAAAAAGGGTTATGTATCCGGCGAACTGACTGAAGATCACGAAGATTCAGATGAAAAATAGCCTGTTTTCAGCTTAAAAACAGCATTTCAGCTCTCTATCCTATAAAAAATCTTTTTTTTCTTTTGAAAAATTGTTAATCTTATGGTATTCCTCATAAGCGAGGAGGCAAGGTTTGAATGTATCCTTTTTGTTTTTCTTCCTTTTTATTCACGGACTTTTTTTTTCCAGCCCCATAAGTAATGAGTTCCTGATTATACCGCGAATCACTACATTTTTACGGACCTGTTGAGGAAGCAAAACCCTTCTGCGAAATTTCTTACCATTCTTTTTACCTATTCTGAAAGATTCAATCACTACTGAACCAAACTAATTTTTCAATCAGGAGGCTTTCGTGTTAAAAAAGGTTTATGTTGGGAATTTGCCCTGGGAGACCAGTGAGGAAGAGATAAAAGACCTGTTTCAGGAATTTGGAGAAATATATTCAGTCAATATTGTCACCAACCGTAGGACAGGCCGTTCCCAGGGTTTCTGCTTTGTGGAGATGGAGAACGCGGAAAGCGCCATTGAAAGCCTGAATGAAAAAGAATTCGGCGGACGAAAACTGATTGTAAATGTAGCGCGGGAACGGGAGCAAAGGAGTTTCGATTCTTCCGGAAGCAGCCAAAGGTCGGATGACGCAGTGGAAATACAGAACAAGATTTATGTAGGGAACCTGCCTTGGGATACGGATGAGTCCCAAATCAGGGAATTGTTTGAGAGATATGGGCAGGTGAATTCAGTTGACATGATAACCGACCGAAGCACAGGCCGTTCCAAGGGTTTTTGCTTTGTTGAGATGGAAAATACTGAATCCGCAATTACCGAACTCGATGGCAAGGATTTTAACGGCCGCAACCTGCGGGTCAACCAGGCCCGGCAGCGCCCCAAAGGTTTTAACAGGTATTAATCCATTTTTGTCATTTGGTGGCAAATAATGTTTTGTCTTTTGACAAAATAGTGTGGAAGATTTATGGACCTGCAGGGGGTAGGCTCCCGGGTTTCCCGGAAAATAAATCAAAGTAAGATAGTTTTGGTTCTTAGCATCTGAATCTATATGCAGGAAATCCATGACCTCTCAACTATTCGTCCTGTATCTTTAGATATATGACGCCAATCCCGATTGTCCTGTATTATGTATCGATTATTTTGATATGGCAGGTATTTTGCTATATCTGATTATGGCAGAGAGCTAATTACAGGAAAAAGGAGATAGAAAATAATGAGCATTTCCGAACAACCCATTGGCCAGAGCCTTTTTAATTTCCAGGCCGCACTCAGGGAAAGCGGTATGACGCTGGAACATTTTATTCAGCACAATTACTTGCATAAGTGGAAAGGCGAGGCCTTATTCCACGCCATGGCAATCCGGACCACTTTTGTGAATGCTATGCATAACTTTCTTTCAGAATATGGATTGTTTAATCTGGAGAGGGTTTCCATGAGCCCTGTCACGGATCCCCTGGCGCATGATGTGGAACATGTCCCAACCATTGAGTATAAAGGCCATGCGTACAAGGCCACGCATTCCATGATCTATTCAAAATTCCTGGCTTGCCTGAACCCGGAAACCAAAGGGATTTTTGTGGATTCACCCAACATCAGGCTGGAAATAGAGAGCCCCACAGGAACCCAGAGAGGAAAGTATCTGGCTGACTTTTCCCAGATGGATATTGAGCTCAGACGAAACAGGGGCATACAACTCGATGAATACCTGAACAATCCGGATAAAGTTTCAGGCATTCTCAAAGAGGATATGGACAGAGCCCTGACTTTCTTTGAAAACCTCATCATCAGCGCCGCTAGCGCAGTAGCAGACAAGAATGAGGAAGATCTCAAGGCCTTGGGAGTAGTCTTGGAAGTTCCCAAATCACCTTTTCCCCGCTTCAGAAAGGATGAATCCGTGGCAAAATACAGCCCTTCCGACTTTGAATCCCGGCTCGGAAAAGAGGCGGGTTCTCAGTTTTTCTGGATAATTGGGCTGATGAGGGAGAACTATGATCTCATTTATCCTTATCTAAAACCTGATGGATCTAAATTGCCCCTTGCCGGTTTTTCTTCCGACATGATCTACAACTACGACCTCTGCGCCACGTCACTTCAACGCGATTCGGGAACCTACGGCGATACTTATGAAATTCTTTCCGGGGCCCTCAGGGAATGGCTGTACAAGCCAATCATAGAGCGTCTAATCGATAATAAGGTGATTCCGGTGAAACCGGAGATCAAAGACGGATTAATGGAGAATATAAATGAACTGGGCGGGTATGGTCCCTTTTTGATGGCCGTGGCTCAGCAGGATGAACATGGCAACTCGGCGTTTCCCGATACTTTCGGCGGTGGCGTTGGAATTGAGCGCACTATTTTCGCCCTATGCAAGGGAAGTAAAATCAAGAAGGTGGATGACATTACCTTCTTTGGAAAAAATCCGGATTCACACCCCTTGTTTCTCTTTTAGGCCCGGCCTTATTTGATGTCTTTGTGATACTCCTGCAGGGATTTCACTCCTGACTGGCCTTGCTTAAAATCTCCGATCCCGTTAGCTGTTGCCAAAGCTGCGGTAAGGGTGGTGATATAGGGGATTTTATGCTTGACCGCGGCTTTGCGAATGTATGAATCATCGTGTTGACTCAATTTTCCAGAGGGCGTATTTATTACCAATTGAATTTTTTTGTTCTTAATAGCATCGTCTATGTTGGGCCTTCCCTCCTGGAGTTTATTGATCCTTTCGGTTTCAATTCCCCACTCCCTGAGAAAATCATGCGTTCCGCCAGTTGCCAGGATATTAAATCCCAATTCCTTAAACTGGGCTGCGACTTTTTCCACTCCCGGCCTTTCTCTCCGGGACACTGAAATCAGCACGGTACCGGAATCCGGAAGCTTGGACTGGGTCGCTTCTTGAGCTTTGAAAAATGACATTCCGTATGAACTCGCCATGCCAAGTACTTCAC
Organism: Fibrobacterota bacterium; assembly: GCA_042567505.1. GTDB lineage: Bacteria > Fibrobacterota > Fibrobacteria > UBA11236 > JADFYW01 > JBHPJW01. The sequence goes on along the minus strand of JBHPJW010000016.1, from coordinate 28,826 downwards.
CGGTTGAACGCATTTCAGGCCCGAGCAGCGGATCGACCTCCTGAAACATACTGAAAGGGAAGACCGCTTCTTTTACTCCAAAGTGAGGAATGTTTCTGGTCCGCAAATCCAGATCCTTAATTTTCTTACCCAATATCACCTGGGTGGCAATCCTCGCCATGGAGATGTTGCAGACCTTGGAAACCAGAGGAACGGTACGGGACGCCCGCGGATTCGCTTCCAGAACATATACGTTATTATCCGCGATGGCATATTGTATGTTCATCAAGCCCACTACTTTAAGTTCATTGGCTATCTTTTTAGTATACTCCCGGATAGTTTCAATATGGTCCTGCCTGATACTGACAGGCGGTATAACACAGGCGCTGTCTCCCGAGTGTACGCCAGCCAGCTCTATGTGCTCCATGACCGCAGGGACAAACGCTTCCGTGCCATCGGCAATAGCATCCGCCTCAGCTTCAATGGCATTTTCTAAAAATTTGTCGATAAGAATCGGCCGTTCAGGAGTTACATCCACGGCCGCAGCCACATATTCCCGGAGCATTTCCTCGTCATAAATCACTTCCATCCCTCTTCCGCCCAGTACGTATGAGGGCCTGAGCATGAGGGGATACCCGATGCGCTTGGCCGCGTTCAGAGCTTCTTCCAGGTTGCCGGCCATGTCAGCTTCCGGCATGGGAATTTCCATACTCTTCATTATTTTCCTGAACCGGTCGCGATCCTCGGCCAGATCAATAGCTGAAGGCGGTGTTCCGAGAATCGTAACTCCGGCCTTTTCCAGTTCATTGGCGATATTTAAAGGTGTCTGGCCTCCAAACTGCACAATCGCGCCCTCTGGTTTTTCTTTCTCATAAATGCTCAACACGTCTTCTACTGTAAGCGGCTCAAAATAAAGTTTGTCAGAGGTATCGTAGTCCGTGGACACGGTTTCGGGATTGCAGTTGACCATGATAGTTTCAAAACCAGCATCACGAAGAGTGAATGCAGCATGCACACAGCAATAGTCAAACTCAATACCCTGTCCTATGCGGTTGGGACCTCCGCCCAACACCAAAATTTTTTTATTGCTGCTGGTTCCAACCTTGTCAGGAGCGTTGTAGGTAGAGAAGTAATAGGCCGCGTTTTCCACTCCGCTCACAGGCACCGGCTCCCATGCTTCATGCAAACCTAACCGGAGCCTCTGCTCTCTTATCTGTTTTTCTTCCAGATCGCAAATCCAGGCCAGGTAGCGGTCGGAGAATCCGTCTTTTTTCGCCTGAACAAGCAGCTCATCCGGAATAGCGCTTCCTCTGTTTGCCAGGACTTTGTCCTCGAGTTCCACCAACTCCTTCATCTGCTGAATAAACCACTGTTTTATATGGGTCCGGTTATGCAGGTCTTCCACACCTGCTCCTTTGCGCAGGGCTTCATACATTATGAACTGCCTTTCACTGGTGGGCTCCTTAAGCCCTTCCATGAGTTCATTCAGGCTAAGGCTGTTGAAATTTTTCGCGAATCCCAGGCCGTAACGCCCGTTTTCTAGAGATCGTATGGCTTTCTGCAGCGCCTCTTTATAATTCTTGCCGATGCTCATCACTTCACCCACCGCACGCATTTGAGTACCCAATTGGTCTTTTGAGCCTTTGAATTTTTCAAACGCCCAACGGGCAAACTTGACCACTACATACTCGCCTGAGGGTGTATATTGTTCCAATGTCCCGTCACGCCAATAAGGGATTTCATCCAAGGTCAGGCCAGCGGCAAGTTTGGACGATATCAGCGCGATGGGAAAACCGGTGGCTTTTGAGGCCAGGGCAGAGGAACGAGAGGTCCTGGGATTAATTTCTATCACCACTACCCTGCCAGTTTTGGGGTCATGAGCGAACTGGATATTAGTGCCCCCTATCACCTGGATGGCTTCCACGATATCATAAGAATATTTCTGAAGGCGTTTTTGAAGCTCGGGATCAATGGTCAGCATGGGCGCAGTGCAAAATGAGTCGCCGGTATGCACGCCCATGGCGTCTATATTCTCAATGAAACATACTGTTATCATCTGATTTTTACTGTCCCGCACCACTTCCAGCTCCAGTTCTTCCCAACCCAGCACCGATTCCTCTACCAGTATCTGGCCCACCAGGCTTGCCGCTATGCCACGGTTGGAAACCGCACGCAGTTCATCGACATTATACACCAGACCGCCTCCGGTTCCGCCCATGGTATAAGCTGGACGGATGACGACCGGATAGCCGAGCCCTTCTGCAACTCTTTCCGCGTCGTCAACGCTGTAGACCGCTTCGCTTTTCGGCATTTCAATACCCAATTTGTCCATGGTATTTTTGAAGGCAATACGATCCTCTCCCCTTTCAATGGCGTCAACCTTAACCCCAATGATCTTGACACCGTATTTTTCAAGAATCCCGGCCTTGGCGAGTTGGGAGGAAAGATTGAGCCCCGATTGTCCTCCCAGGTTTGGAAGCAGGGCATCAGGACGTTCCTTTTCGATAATCTTTGTCATGGTTTCCAGGTTCAACGGCTCTATATAGGTTACATCCGCCGTCCCCGGATCGGTCATTATGGTGGCGGGATTGGAGTTTACCAGTACGATCTCATAACCCTGCTCTCTGAGGGCCTTACAGGCTTGAGTCCCGGAATAATCAAACTCACAGGCCTGGCCTATAATAATAGGTCCTGAGCCGATAATCATTACTTTATGAATATCACCGCGTTTTGGCATACTGTCCCTTCCTTTTATCGCTGTGTTTGCAAATAATTGTTCAATTTTGTTGGTCGGTTGACATTTTTCGAGAAATAAAAGTAAACCCTGTTCAGATCTTTTTCACCAACTTTTGTTTTTCGAATAACATTTGGCAGGATGTAGTTTGGACCGGACTTGAGTCCGGATCAAGAATCAAACGGCCGTTTCTGCCATTAAATCAACATCCCCATTTCGGATTACACTACTTTGCACACCATGGAAATCATTTGAATAACTACATTTCATATTCAAATGTCAGAATCCGTTATTAAAAAAGAAGCCTCTCCCTTAACTTCCGGGCTCCCTGACCTGGACAGGATGCTGAAGGGTATAATGGCGGGTGATAATATTGTATGGCAAGTTGATGCCATTACCGATTATATACCCTTTGCCCGGCCATTTTGTGAAGCGGCCCAAAGGGATGGACGAAAGTTGATCTATTTCCGGTTTGCAGACCACGCCCCCATTGTCCCCCAAAAAAATAACGCGGAAATCCATCGTCTCCATCCTGAGAAAGGTTTTGAGGTTTTTATATCCGAGATTTTTGATGTAATAGAAAAATCCGGCAAAGGCGCCTTTTATGTGTTTGACAGCCTGTCCGAACTGGCGGCAGACTGGTACAGCGACCGGATGCTGGGGAACTTCTTCATGCTTACCTGCCCCTACCTTTACGACTATGATACCGTCACCTATTTCGCCCTGCTGAGAAATTACCACATCCCCGTAGCTACTGACGCCATTCACAGCACCGCACAGCTGGTCCTGGACGTATACCGGAACAGGAAAAGGATATACCTTCATCCAAAGAAAGTCTACAAACGCCATTCCCCTACTATGTATATGCTGCACATCTGGGAGGATGGCTGTTTTGCTCCGGTCAACCGCAGCGCTACCATTTCTGAAATCACCACTTCCCTGCCACAGCCGTGGCTGGATTTCGCCTCACATCGTCGAGATGTCTGGAGCCGCACCTTTTCACAGGCCCAGCAATGCCTGGAACATTTAAACCGAGGAAAAAGGGTGGCCGGCATCGCCAAAACCCTGTTCAAACGCCTGCTCAGGATGGCAGTGACGAGGGACCGCAAACTCCTGGATCTGGCCAGCAGGTATTTTTCGCTTTCAGATCTGGTGGCCATCGGCAAAAGGATGATTGGCACAGGCCTTATCGGAGGGAAATCCACAGGTATGCTGCTGGCAAGAGCCATTTTAAAAAAAAAAGCCGGCCGGTGGAAAGATATTCTCGAACCTCATGATTCCTTTTTTATAGGCTCGGATGTTTTCTATACCTACCTCATCCAGAACGGGTGCTGGTGGCTGCGGCGCAAGCTGAAGACCAGCCATAACCTGCTGGATGGTGCAGAAGAAGTACGGCAGCGAATGCTGACCGGCTCCTTTCCCGCTGAGATAAAAGCACAATTCATCGAGGTACTTGATTACTTCGGCCAATCGCCCATTATCGTCAGGTCATCCAGCCTGCTGGAAGACGGATATGGAAACGCATTTTCTGGAAAATACGACAGTATTTTCTGCGCAAATCAGGGCACACCAACTGAGCGAATGGAAAATTTCATAGCAGCTGTCTGCACGGTCTATGCAAGCACCATGAAAAAGGAAGCGCTTGCCTATCGCAGGCATCTGGGGCTTTTAGACCGTGATGAACAAATGGCCCTGCTGGTGCAAAGGGTATCGGGCTCAAATTTTAAAGACCTCTTCTACCCCCATGCGGCAGGCGTCGGCCTTTCTTTTAATCCCTACGTGTGGCATTCTGAAATCGATCCCCGGGCCGGAATGCTCAGACTTGTCTTCGGGCTGGGGACCAGAGCCGTAGACCGCCACGACGATGATTACACCAGGGTCGTTGCCCTTAACGCTCCCCATAAGAGGCCGGAAACAAACATAGATACCCTCCGCAAATACACACAGAAACGAGTCGATGTACTTGATTTAAAGACCAACCGGTTTAGAGCCTGTGATTTTGAGGATGTGGCCGCCTTCTCTCCGGAACTGCCTCTGGAAATGCTGGCTTCACACGACCAGCAAACGGAGAGAAGGGCTAAAGAACGTAACTTGACGGAAATATTTTCTTATGTCCTGACTTTTGATAATTTCCTTTCCGGGACCAATTTCGTTAAAGACATGAGGGAAATGCTTAAGGTCCTCCAGGATGCTTATAAATACCCGGTGGATATCGAATTCACCGCAAATTTTCTCCCTGACAACTCCTACCGGATCAACCTGGTACAATGCCGTCCCTTTCAGGCTAAAGGTAAAATGGACGAGACAAGACCCCTCACCGGCATCAAGGAAAAGAGCATGATCTTCAGGACCAGCGGCCCTATCATCGGAAACAGCGTCTCAGCCAGGATGGACAGGCTTATATATGTAGTTCCTTCGGCCTACAGCAGACTAAGCATGGGAGACCGGTACGGGGTGGCCAGACTGATAGGGCGACTGACCCACCTGGATGACGGTGAAAAAACAAACAAAACTATCGCCTTGCTCGGGCCAGGCCGCTGGGGCACTTCAACCCCGTCCCTGGGCGTGCCGGTTTCCTTCTCAGAGATTAATACGATATCCGTGATATGCGAAATCGCCGCCATGCACGAGGGCCTGGTACCGGACGTATCCCTGGGAACTCATTTTTTCAATGACCTGGTCGACCTGGACATGTTGTATTTGGCAATTTATCCTGAACGACCGGAAGATTTTGTAAACTTGGACCTCCTGGATAACGTGAGTAACAACCTGAAGGCCCTCATACCGGAAGCTGATTCATGGTCTCCGGTAGTTAAGGTAATTGAGGCAGTATGCATCAAAGGGCAACCATCCCTGTATCTGAACGCCAATTCCATGGGGCAAAAGGGCGTTTGTTATTTAAAATAGCCCTCTGAAGATGAAGTGGCGCCGACACCGGACAACGCCCCACTAACTATTAATCCATTAGTGACCGGTTCTTTTGTACTGCGAACCGATCAGGTAAACTTCGCAGTGGTATACGTTCCGGGTTTTTTCTCCAATTGTTGCTTAACGTCTTTTTTTCTTTTCTTCAGCTTATATATCCTGTTGGGATTTTTCGCTCTCCATGTGACTGAGCATACCTCACAGTAATAACGGTTGTTCGAGGCCAGCAATCTCCTCAGACGCTTAATGCCCCTGTCATGCATCCTGACTGTGTAGGCTCTCTTGCACCTGGGACACTTTTGAACCATTTTCGAATCCTTAAAAGAAATCAAGCGTATTTTTCTTCGGCCGTTTCCAGTTGATAGTAGAACTCTTTAGGGGATTTTGCTTCAATCAGGTTTTTTCTCAACTCCGCGTCCGAAGCCATCCGGCAGATAGACGATAATGCCCTGATATGCGGACCCACCGCATCGGAGGGCGATATGAGTAAGAACATGAGAAAAACCGGTTCCTTGTCAATTGAGCCGAAATCCACTCCTTTTTTCAAGCTCATGGCGGCAATATACATCTTATCAACAAACTCGACTTTGGCGTGAGGCACGGCCAGTCCGCAGCCGATTCCAGTGGAGATTTTCCTCTCATTTTCAATAAGGATATTGTAAATGTCTGACTTGTTCTTTATTCCATTGACCTCACAGAGTTTGTCCACCAGAATCTCGATGATTTCTTCTTTACTTGAGCGCAGATGAGCCCCAATCATTATACATTCCTGGGACAGATTGTCTATTAATCGCAACCTGTGTTCCTCATTAATGCTTTTTTCGCCGGGCATTTGGTGACTATTCAGTAAACGTTCAGACAGAGAAAAACCGCTGATCCCATTTTCTCCAGTAAAATTATTTTCTGATTATTGAGAAACCTTAAAAATTATAACAAATACCAGCGCAACTATTTTAAAAAACCTGTGAAAAAATGGCATCTTACCAATTTTTCCTCTGTTTTAGCCCCCCTTATTTGGATTTTGTCCCGCTCTTCCCCAGCATATTGATGTTTGAGACATCACCTTTCCCGAGATGTTCCCTTTCTCTCTCTTGGCCAAATGGACACGGCAGCGGCAATCAGTCATGGACAAAATCAAATGACTGATAACCGCTATTGCCTGACGCGCAAGAAACGCGGATTTTCATCGTGATCAGGGAAACTTCACGACTTCAGCACCTAAATAACTCCCTGGGATATCATGGCATCTGCAACTTTGATGAATCCTGCGATATTGGCGCCGTTAACCAGATTGCCGGGAGTACCATATTCATCAGCGGCCCGGCTGGCTGCAGTGTGAATATTCACCATTATCTCCTTGAGCTTACCATCTGTTTCGTCAAAACTCCATGCCATGCGTTGGGAGTTCTGCGCCATTTCCAGGCCTGACGTGGCTACCCCGCCTGCATTGGCGGCTTTCCCGGGACCGAAACAGACTTTGTTCTTGATGAAGACATCCGCTGCCTGTGGCGTGCATGGCATGTTCGCGCCCTCTGACACCGCTATACATCCGTTTTTCACCAGGGTCTTGGCGGCCTTCTCATCAAGTTCATTCTGTGTGGCGCTGGGAAAGGCCAGATCACAGGGAATGTTCCAGATACCCTGGCAACCATCTTTGTATTTAGCGTTCTTATGCTTCTTCAAATACTCCTTTATCCGCTTGCGCTGCACTTCCTTCAGCAATTTGATGGAGTCCAGGTCTATCCCGTCTTTATCATAGATATACCCATTGGAATCCGACATGGCTACCACTTTTCCCCCCAACTGGGTGACCTTTTCATGGGTGTAAATCGCCACATTCCCGGAACCTGATACCGCTACTGTTTTTCCGTCAATACTGTCTTTTCTGGTTTTCAGCATTTCTTCACAAAAATAAGTGGCTCCATAGCCCGTGGCCTCTGTTCGTACCAGGGAGCCGCCCCAGTCCAGCCCCTTGCCTGTCAAGACGCCCTCAAATTGTTTGGTAAGCCTCTTATACTGGCCGAAAAGATATCCCACTTCCCTTCCGCCTACCCCGATGTCTCCGGCGGGAACATCTGTGTCCGCACCGATATGCCGAAAGAGCTCGGTCATGAAACTCTGGCAGAATCGCATGACTTCCGCGTCACTTTTGCCTTTGGGGTCAAAGTCAGAACCACCCTTGCCCCCGCCCATCATGAGGCCGGTCAGGGAATTCTTGAATATTTGCTCAAATCCAAGAAACTTGATGATGCCCGGATAAACGGTGGGATGAAAGCGGATACCGCCTTTGTACGGCCCCAGAGCCGAATTGAATTGGATCCGCATGCCCCGGTTGACCCGTACGCCGCCCTTGTCATCCAGCCAGGGCACCCGGAAAATTATCTGGCGTTCCGGCTCCACTATTCTCTCGAGAATAGCGGTGTCCTTGTATTCCGGATGTTTTATAATAACAGGTTCCAGGGATTCCAGGACTTCCGCGACCGCTTGGAGGAATTCCAGCTGTTCCGGATTTTTTTTCTGGGTGGTTTCATATACGCCTTTTACATAGGCATTGGAAATGGGCATTGTGATTCTCCTCAGTTAAATGTTGAGCCGGTTTTGAAAAGCTTCATGGTATTATATGGCATTAATATGCCGTTAAACAGACAGGACAAAATAAAACAAACCTCCATTAATGTCAATAATAGCTAAAATGGCAATATTGCCATTATCTGCACTTTTGTTTTATGGCAATAATTGAATTTAAAGAAATATCAATACCAGCGTAATAAGTTAACGGCAAGTAGTCATAAAATGAGAAGAACCGGTGATGAGCCTTCAGTGAATGGACCGGCATGTGAGCAGGTATTTTACGGCTTTTACTTATTAATTGTGGTATAATTACTTATGTAAGCAATATCCATACTGCGCAAAGACCGATTGAAATCCACGCTCAAGGCTATCGAATCAGCTTTCCGCAGCACGCAATAAACTTTTATGAATACTATCTGCCTTTTTTTTCTTTCTTTGTTTTTGCTTTTACCGTTTACCGGCGGGCCCGGCCACGCTTCTGAGCGAGTCCCCATAACCAGGGAAAGAGAAGATCTGATTGACTTGATTAAAAACAAATACAACCAGATCAAGGCCTGTGACCAGGCGCTTTTAAAGACAGATTCCAGTTTTATTTTCGCTTTTATCAAAAAGGCTGAAGTGCTGGTAGAGATCGCCGAAGAAGTTTATTCGCTGAAACAAAACCGGATCCTTCTCTACAGGCGGGCAGTGGAAAATTATAACCAGGTGATTAGAATGCTTCCCTCTTACACAGACATCTTGTATGAAAGGGGAAAGTTGCTGGGGTTTTTAGGCAAATTCGAATCTGCCGTCCAGGACTTCAGGATGGTTATTAAAAATCAGCCAGACTTAATCTTCGCCCATATCTGGCTGGGAAGCTCATTATACGAGGACGGCAGCCTGGATGAGGCACTGCACATATATGAAAACACCATAAAAGCCGCCCCGCTTTTATCCGCGGGATATGTGGGAAAGGGCCGGGTCCTTCTGGATAAGCAACGGTATGAGGAAGCGGTTACCTACTTTAACCGTGCCATTGAACTCGACCCGGAGTTCAAACTGGCCCATGAACTTAAAACCGAAGCAATGGAATTCATCAAACTGGAAATGTTTATCAGGGAGATGGAAGAAAATGGATTTTTAGAATCCACCCAGTAAGGGCAGAGAAGGTTTACCTGTCAACAAATAAAGCCTTACGAGCCTGCTTTCTTTAGAATCTTTTTTTGCCTGCCCGCAGGTTTTTTTAATTTAAAGAATAACAAGGATTTAAATATCATCTATCTTATTTATTTTTCCCCTCTCCTGTAACAATTTAAACAGTTCCGATCCCGGCAGGGGAACAAAGGTGGAAACTGCCAGCTCGTGAATCCCGCAGAGGCAGGCGGGTGAATTAAGGCAATACGCACGATATTGAACTTGCAAAAAGCTTGATGTTTCCCTTGTACCGGAATTCAAGACCGGTTTATACGGAAAGGTAAAGTCAGTATACCAATGATGAAGTCTGACCCGCAAGTCTACTATCCAGGATCAACTCCAGGATGGAGCAAGCGCCTGATTTTACCTGAAGAGCGCCAACTTAAGACTAAGGAGGGATACAGCTGAAAATACCACGGTCATCCAGACTGTCATTCACATGCCGGCAAAACCAAGTCCCATTGCTTATAAAAGAGCCCTACATCTCATCAAGCTCTTCAGCGGTTTTTACCGAACCGGGTCTGACCTTTTTATATACCTCAGCCGGCTCTTTGAGCTCTCCGTCCACGGTCAACAGATCCCGCTTGAGAAAAATCCCAAATTGCCGCTGGTTTTCTTCCAGGTACGGCAGTATCAATTCCCAATCCTCCTCACTGAGGCCTTCAATCACGCCTCCATTTAACTGCTCGTCCATCATTTTACCCCTGGGATCGCGCACATAAATGGCCCCGCCCGACGCAAGGGAAAACAGATTGGCGCCGGGATAGGGACTTTCCAATTCCACTACCCGGCCCTGATCATCAAATTTAACACCATTTAAAATGACAAATCCGCCCCCCTTGAGAGGATCCCCGGCCATGAAGGATTCTGCCAGAAAGTCCAGGGCCGTGCCGTTGATGACCACCCGGGGCCTTCCCACCGCGTTGATGAGCGGCCGGCCGGCGGCATTACCCAGGATGTATACTTCGCCCCCTTTGGCGCCATACATGAAAGCCTGCCCCACGTCTCCATAAACCACCAACTTCCCGTCTTTCATGATCTGGCCCAATTGATCCTGGGCATTATCATGAACATAGACCTGCATGCCGTTTATGCCTGAAGCCAGGTAATCGCCGGAACTACCGTACACATCCACTCTCACACCCCCGGAACCGGGTCCGAAGCCGCACCCGGTGAACCTCTGGCCCTTGAGCCCGTATACCACAAAGCGTTTCCAACCGAGCCGATACGCTTCCACCATCAGGCGAGCATCGCAGTTATCTCCTTCGGGCGGAAAGTCACGTGCGTAGACAACCATCAGTTCCTCATGCTCCTGGGGCGCGCGCAAGTTTTCACGGGTCGTCCAGTCTACGCGCTTGGCGTGAAACTGTCCGTTTCCCATCACGCTTGGCACCCTGTCCAGGATGGATTCAATAGCTTCTCTGATCAGCTGCAGCACGACGCTGCGCTTCAATGCTCCGCAGTCAAAAGGACGGTCGTTGAGCATGGTCAGAAGTTCTAACGCAAGGTCAAACTCGTTTCTTCCCCTGTCGGCGGTCTGAGTTATCTGGTGCAGTAACCAGCGCAGATTGTCAAAGTTCCATGATGACATGGTACCCGAGACAATGGTAAAGATATTCTCACAGTCGGACCGTTCTGATATCCTCACTATCATTTCGGCCAGCATGGCGCCCTTCTGAGGAACCTCCGGTTTGATTTTGATATTTACCTTGTGTTCACCCGGACGGCATTTTATGGCATTGCCGAATTTGTCCGCACAGGAGAGTCCGCAGCTGCCATTATTTCCTTCAACGGTAAAGGAGAAAGCTCCTCCGTCCGTAGAACTGCCGCCCCTGGCATTCCAGTATTTGTCCGCCACCGGACGGAAGCGCCGGTCTTCGGAGGAAAGGCTTTGCAGGGTGGCGTCGATTGCCTGCTTTTCCGATCCCACCAGTCCAATGGCAACCTCACCCTCCTGCAGGGCGAAAACCTGAGGCCTGAGCATGGCTGTGTCCGTGATCCCCAGTAATTGATAGCTGTTCTGGTCCGGATTGCTGCGCGCGATAATGAAAAACCAGGGCCCGTCCGGAGATCCGTGCATGTGCATGGCCTGGATTGCGCGGTACACTTTCTGTTTTTCTTCCGGCAGCCGGTCAAAGTCGAGTTCCGAAGTGGGCGCCAGGGCCTCAATCACATACTCCAGGGGATAACCATAGGTCCGGTGCAGCATGTCGAAGCACAGCACTGAAACTTCGGTATCGGTAAGGAACTGGGGCATGACATTGTGCTGCCGAAGATATTCTGACATGCTGAAATAATTAGCGAAATCGCCGTTATGGACCAGAGCCTCATTCATGCCTATGAAGGGATGGGCACCGGCCGGGTGCCATACCCTGCCTTTGGTAGGATACCGCTGATGGGCTATCCACACATTGGCTTTGAGGTCTTCCAGGCAATAATAGTTCACCAGTTGCTCGGCATAACCCACCACCTTGAAGATCATCAGATCCCTTGCATGTGACACCACAAAGGCACGCTTCTCCCCCAGTGACGCGTAAAACCGCTGGTTGAGTTTAAAGCTGTTTTGATAGATGAATTCATCTTCCACCATGCGGGAAGGCGCGCTTTCCAGATTATGCTGAGCGGCGAACTGCGACAGCGAATCCTCCCTGGCTCTTACGAAGTAGCGCACGATTTCAGGCGGCCGCACTTCCAGCCCCGCGTCCCGGCAGTCATCAATATGCGGCAGCATTTGCTTATGGTCAATGGTCAGGTTATCAGCGATACAAGCCTGCTCCACTTCACCCTCGGCCCTGGAGTCCAGCAAGGCTACCTGAAGCAGATAGTCTTCTTTTAGGGTCACACCGTCCACACCCAACTGCTCAGGAACCAGCTTGGCAGCGGCTATGCCTCCACCCTTGCCGTTCCCACGGTTATGCATCTGGTAAGAGGCCTCAAAGATGTTGCGGCCCCGGACAGGAACGGAGGCCGCGAAACCCACAACGCCGCATCCGCCCTCTTCCACCGGGTCGCCCTGGGGGACCGGCAGTCCGGAAATAAGTTTTTTCTTGGATGCCAGGAATTTATCAATGTACTTGTTCATGGTTGTCTCTCACTTGTTAATTAGGTGTGAGTTATAACTCCTTCATACTCATTAACGTTCTCCTTCCTGTGACGGTTATCGTAATCCAGGTGGGCCAGCAGGTCTGACCTGCCCACCAGTTGCCTGATACTGCGCAAACCCAAACGCCAGCAAATGTCCTGCAGCTGAATGGCCCAGGAATGGAAAAAGTTTGTCAGTCTCTGTGCGGCCCAATCACCGTCCAGTTCCTGAGACAGCTCAGGGTCAGTAGTGGCGATGCTCCTGGGACAGCCCCTGCCACTCTCACATACGCCACAACGGATGCATTCCAGGGCAACGACTTCCGGGGTTCCGATCACCACGCCATTGGCGCCCATTGCTATGAGCTTGGCCACATCCCAGGCCGAACGGATGCCGCCTGAGCCGATTAGGGTTATTTCGTCCCGCACGCCTTCATCCATCAGGAATTGATGCACCTTGGGAATAGCGTACTCAATTGGCATGGCGATATTCTTCTTGGCGATGTCGGGAGACGCCCCTGTTCCTCCGTAGCTTCCGTCCAGATGAACCACATGCGCGCCGGCATAGTAACTGCCCACAGCCACCATATCAACGTCGCAGGCCCCTGCGACCTTCACCGCCACCAGGGCCCGGGTGTTCATCTGCTTTACCCAGTCCACATGTTTTTTGTGATCTTCCACTGAATACACGGAATGAAAGGGAAACGGGGAAAACAGGGGATAGCCTGGAACTGTTTCCCGCATTTTCGAAACCGCCGGAGTGTTTTTATCTCCCAGCAGATGCCCTCCCAATCCGGGCTTGGCGCCCTGGGCGTATTTGAATTCAACCATCCTCACACGATTAATAGAATCTTCACTTACCCCGAACAGGCCTGTGGCCACCTGGGTGATGACATGCTCATCGTACGCCTGCAACTCTTCCGGGTATCCGCCTTCCCCGGTGTTGGTAAATGAGTTCACCGCTTTATAGGCCCTGGCCCGGGCCAGCATGGTGGGCAGGCTGATGGAACCATAGCTCATGCCTCCGCCATAAAAGGGCACGCCAATAGTAACTCCGGGCCTTCCGTCATCTGTGCGACGGTTCAGGGGTATGCTCAGATCTACATCCCGGGGACTGTAAGTGCGGGGACCGGAGCTTGAAGGAAACACAATGTTTATCCGGTCGAACCCCCCGCCGGAATTTCCAGTCTTGTAGTCCATTTCTTCTCGAGGCGGTCTGCCGGTCTCGGCCTGGTACCAGGTAGACGCCAGCATCTCAGCGGGCCATCGTGGATCACCGAAGGCCGCCCACATGGGATCCGGGCCGACCCGCAAGGCGCTCTCAGGACAGACATCAACACAACAGATTCCCAGGGATCGGCATTGGGAAGTACCAATGCAGAAGTGCGATTTGGGCGCCAGCAATCTGCGGCCAGCTCTTTTATGCACTTGATAATCACACACTTCAGCGCATTTTCCGCAGGCAACGCACCGCGAACTGCGCGACACCTTGTATCTTCCCAGGGCGTTGCGGAACCGGGAAGCGCATTCTGAAACTTTACCCTTCAACAACGGAAAAACCGCCTCTTTCGCCGGCCGTTCATTTTTTGCCCCTGGACTTCTCGCCGGCACGGCCTCCAGTGACGCAAGCAGGGGCCTGATCCTGTCCCCGAACACCGGGGCTAGGTTATCCTTCTCCATGCCGTCAAAAAACATCACCCTTCCCAGTTCACCCCTGAGACGGCGGACTTCCCTCAATCCCATGGCGCCCATTACCTCGATGAGCTGGGAGTGCCAGGCCCCAATGAGGTTAGCCACCCGCTGCCCTCCCCAGCCTATGGGTACCTTGTCCAGCCCGACCGGGCAATTTTCCCTCTGTCCGCAATCCACGCACAACCTGCATTCCATAGCCGCCAGCAGGGCAAAGTCTATGCCCACTCCGTCAGTTCCGCAGGCTATGGATTTAGCCACATGTTCGGCCATGGCTATGCCTCCGGAAAAAATCACTGTCACCCGGTCCCGCACTGACCTGTTTATCAGTTCAAAGTGGACTTCTTTGATGAGTTCCGTCATAAAGGTGTCCGCATGGGACCCGAATCCGTATCCCTGGCGGTTCACCCGGAAGCGCAGCACCTCCGCTCCGTCTTCAGCCAGCTCACCCGCCCTCTTAACATAGCCATCATCGCAGGGTATCATGATTGATGTTACCAGCTTGGGATTCATCACCTTGAGATTCGCCATCTGTTCTCTAACATCCCGGCAATCTTCCAGCTCCACCATGGGGATTCCTTCCAGCTGCTTCGCATCATCCCGTTCCGGGTCAAACTTGACCATCAGGCTGCCCTTATGATTTTCAGGTGCATGGCAGGCCGTCTGGTGCGAGACTATCGCCAGGGTACCGGTATTAACCGCACCCTGAACAACCGACTGCTCAACCGCTCTGGATATAAAGGCGCCATCCGGGACCTCAAGCAACATGGGGATGGGAATTTCCGTATAATAAGGCATTTCGGTCAACAGCTGGCCCGACTCGTCAAACGCCAACCGGCCGGGACGCCTTCCCAGCTCAATTACCGTGCTTATATATTCCCTGCCGTGAATACCGTCCCTGGTTGGGCGAACTATCTCGGACATGTCGGTCCACATCTGGTCAAAGCCAGGACCGGCGAAGGGACCGCGGTACCCTGCTCCCGACACCGGGATCTTGCCGTTTTCAGACTGCTTCCAGATAGAAGCAATTAATTCCGGCTTCCAGTGATCATCACCCATTTCCGCAAACTGCGGATTAAAAGTGCGGGAAAGAATATTCTTTTTGCATTCCTGGACGCAACGCATGCAACTGATGCACATGCTGTCTCCGCTGTCTATCATCTGTTGCGCGTTAAACTTGCGCTTACCATATACATCATAGACACAGGATTCCCTCTTGACGCACTTCCTGCATCCCAGACAACCCTCTATCTCCATGGCGCTGAGCTTTGCGATGGGAACATGCCTGGGAGGCGCGTCTTTCATGGTAACGTGGTATTTGGCTGTCATAGTTCTTTTCTCCTGTGCATTTCCTCCCTTGGAGTGTTGGAGTAATGGAGTAATAGAGTAATGGATATTTATAGTTGTGAGGTGTGAGGTGTGAGGTGTAAGGGTCATGTGGGAATCCTTATCCGTCACTTCGAGCGGAGTCCTTCGTAGTCCGCCTGCGGCGGACGAAGGAGGACGGAGTCGAGAAGTCAATACAGACGCCGGGGGCGGAGGTTGCCTGAACCGAAAGTAACGGATTCGGGTTATGGCGTCTCTTTGCCGGCTTTGTTGACTTCTCGATGCGTTCCCCCGCCATCCGGCGGAGTCACTTACTCGAAGTGACGGGCGCGCAACGCCAACTTCATCACATCTCATAGCTCACACCTCCGGTCTCGGCAGCAACCCCGCCTTCTCTACGACTTCCGGTAAAACGTGCTCGGCCTCAATGGCCTGCAAGTGTACGCCTTTGACGCCGGGTATTTCTCTCATCAGGTTTATCAGGTCCACCGTGATTTTCATTCCTTCCGCCTTGGCATCGGCCGCCGACTGCAGCTGTTTTATCATGGCTTCGGGAACTTCAATACCCGGAACGTTGCTGTTCATGTACTTGAGCATACCGGCGCTGCGCGGGACAATAATGCCGGGCAGTATGGCCGCACGCTCCGTGAGCCCCATATCAACCACCCTTTTCATGGCTTCGGCAAAGCGGGACACATCATACACCGCCTGGGTCTGGATGAAATCCGCCCCCGCCTCTATTTTTTTGGCCAGACGCACAGCCCTGTATTTCTCCGGCGGGCCCAGTGGCGTCCATGCCGCCCCTATGAAAAACGGGGACGCGGGAGAAATGGAGTCGCCGCCTTCTTGAAGTGCTTCGTCCCTCAGCCTTTTTACGGTCGCGATAAGCTGGATGGAATCTATGTCATAGACATTCTTGGCGCCTGGATGGCCCTTGAGCTTTCCACTGGCGCCGGATGACTGGTGATCACCGGAAAGGCACAGGCAGTTTCGCAGTCCCAGGGCATGGGCCCCCAGGAGGTCGGACTGCATGGCGATTCTGTTCCTGTCCCGGCATACCATCTGCATCACTGGTTCCAGGCCTTCGTCCAAGAGCAGTTTTGATGCGGCAATGCTGGACATGCGCACAACCGCGGTCTGGTTATCGGTCACATTATAGGCGTCGGCAATACCCTTTACGATGCCCGCCTTTTTTCTGACCGCTTCAGGGTCAGGCCCGCGCGGGGGACCGACCTCGGCGGTGACGGCAAAGCGGCCGCCCGCCAGTACTCTTTGCAGATTGCTGATGTTGTTATTCATTTTTTCCTTCATCCATTTCTTCGGTGACGTTTAGCGGTTACGGTGAGGATGCTCGCGTCACCCTGAGCATGTCGAAGGGTGACGGTGTGTTTTAAAACCATCACCGTCATGCTTCGACCAACTCAGCATGACGACCTCTTCGTTACCGGTTCCATATATTCATACTCTCATATCCTCCCTCACCACCTTCTTGGGCCCTCCATGCCGGCCGCCTGACCAGTCTTTGGCCCGCCTGATACCTGCCAGGGATTCCAATTGACCTCTGGTATCCGCTTTTTCCACAATCAGGTTCCAAACACAATCCGTTTCCTCGTTGAGTTCGCATTTGCCATTCCTTCTGGTCCCTCCACAGGGACCGTTCATAAGGCTCTTGGCGCAGCGGGCCACAGGACAATATCCAAAAGTGTCCCCCAGTACACAGTCTCCGCAGGCCGCACAACGCGATGCCCAGACTCCGGCTTCTTCCCTGATGGTCAGGGCCGATGTGTTCACACCCGGATAAACAGGCTTGTTGGAAAACTGTTCCGCCATGGCCTGCACGCCTATGCCGCAGGCAAGACTCAGCACCGCGTCCGCTTCATCAACTTTTTCCGCCACCTCATCAAGAAACTCGTATTCACATTGTTTCTCAATGGTGACCCGGGTAATTTCCGCAGATTGGCCTGCCTTCTTGAGACCCATGCTCAGGAGCGGCGCAAGGGTCTCAACTTCCCTTTCCCCCCCGGCTGCGCATTCAGCCACACAAGTGGCGCAGCCCGCTATCAGGATTTTTTTTCGGCCGGCAAGCCTATCCACCAGCTCTTCAACTGGTTTCCATTCTCCAAAGATCAAACCTTATCTCCTTCCAGCATTATCGCTTTCACAGCATGAGCGCGCTCCCGCGCGATTTTCCTTAAATCCATTCCGGTCAGGCCACTTTTTTGGGTGATTCCCAGGCGATCCCCTCCCACCTTTATCCTGTCCAGCATCTGCCGGCCAAAGGAAATGCGCCGTCCTGCCCTGCAAGAGCCCACCAGAAAACTGCAGCTGTTATCTGCACAAGCCACTACTTCCACTCCATCAGCTTTTTCGTCCAGTATTTTCAGCACATGGGAAAGCTGGAGTTTACTGCTGCAGGGCAGCATGGACGGATAAATAGACACCTCTTTTTCCCGTCCCAGATCAGCGGCAATATCCCGACCCTGGCCAACGCTGTGCTGACAATACAGAATGGCCACCTTCAGCTTGCCGTTCTTTTCTCCTCTACTTTTTTCCATGCGGTCATTCCATTTTTTCTGGTTTTTTCCAGAAGCCCAAACAATACAATAACTTATATGGCAAATAACTGCCACCTAATACAATTATATTATCACCCTCCATTTAACGGCATATTATTGCCATTAAACCATAGTATTATTATAATGAAACTTGTAATATTTGTCAAGAAATATTTTAAACGGCAAATTTGCCGTTTAAAATATGATGGTATTTAATGAAATACGATATTATTAAAGAATTTCTTCAGCTCGTACGCCCAGTTCCCTGTAGTGATAGAGCTTATGGAAGTCGATTAATCCGGAAAGAGCGCGGGAATTGACATTCATCCCCGATTCCCTCAGCCCGGCGGATGGATTCAGTCCTCCTGCCACTACGGCGCCTATCCGGCCCTCATTGATAGGGACTTCAAAAATCGGCTGCCCGGGCCAGCCGATTTCCAGGAAACCTCCCAGACCGATTTCATGAAGCCGCCGACCTATCTGCACCACTTGTGTCCTGCTCACAACAGGTATCTCCCGGAAGCTGGCTCCTATTCTGCCGTTTCCGCTTTCCACCACTCCCATTGTATCAGTCATTTCTCCCTTAATAAATATCTCCAGAGGATCCAGGCTGGTGCCATCATATGAAATAATCTCAACGAACCGGGCCGGCTTCCTGTTCTGGATTTCTAAAAGACCGCCGAACCTGGTAACTATGGGTACTCCCTGCTGAAGGAGAACGCCGTTTAAAGAAATTGAACATACCGTTCCAATACCAACAAAACCATCAGGTATGATAACGTCCCCTATCTGCTCGCCCTCGTTAAACAGAGTGACAAGCTTTCCCATGGCAAAGCCAGTTTCAAACACGCGTGAGATCAGAGGTATGGCTTTTTTCAGTTGATTTTTACCAATCAAGCTGATGTTGACCACCACCGTCCCTTCTTTTTTGGAAAGATTAAAATCCATGCTGTATGTCATCTGATCGATCTTAGCCGCCAGAAATCCCACTTTTTCAAAAACCCTGGCGTTGGCAAGTTCCAGCCCGCCTTTTTCCGTTATTTTCCGGCCGTGCCTCCCCACATACTCGGTAAGGCCCTCCCGGTCCATATCCAGAAGGTGAAACCGCACCGTGCGCTCGCTTATATTGTACGCCATGTTCACCAGCTGCTCCGTTATCTTCTGGCTTGATATCGGCCCGTTAGCGGCCTGGATAATCCTCAGGATGGCAAGGCGTTTTTTTTCGGTGCGCTCTTTTTTCATATGATTTACTTCAACGGAAAACAGTCAAATCAAATCCGGTGCTTTATGATTACCTGCAATAATAATTTGTTACTTACTCATAACAAAATAATATTTCGCCCTTATACAATCATAGCCGTATATGGTGAAATGAGTGATATTCGTATCTGTGAGAGGAATGAACGGTATTTTCCCTGTTGATACAATCTGGTCAGTATTATCCCGGTCCGGCAAACTCCTGGATGGTCTTTACCGAAAAGCCCTTCTGTTTAAGCGAAATCATGCCGTTAATGGCGGCCTGTGCGCCTTCCAGGGTAGTAATATAGGGAACGCCCTGCGAAACAGCCGCGCTTCGGATGGGCTTTGACACCACCAGTGACTGCCTGCCCGCGGGAAGGTTGATTACCAGATTTATTTCATTTTCCTTGATGAGATCAATAATATCGGGTTTACCTTCCCCCACCTTCTGGATGATCCTGACCTTGACGCCGTTGTTCCTCAGAACCTGTCCCGTACCCTCGGTGGCGCAAATGTCAAATCCCAGATCCGCTATGGACTTACACATAAACACGATATTGCGTTTCATGTTGTCCCTGACGCTTAAAAATACTGTTCCGGCCCGGGGAAGGTTATTGCCCGCCGCTTCCTGGGACTTGGCAAATGCCAATCCAAAGTCGTTGTCCACACCCATAACCTCTCCTGTGGATTTCATCTCAGGTCCAAGCATGATTTCCGCGCCGGGGAATTTATTAAAGGGTAGCACTGATTCTTTAACCGCAAAATAGTCCAGCTCCCGCTCCTTAGCTTCTTTCAGTTCCTTCAGTTTTTTCCCGGCCATCACCTTGGTGGCTATCCTGGCCCAGGGCACGCCTGTGGCCTTGCTCACAAAAGGGACTGTGCGCGAAGCCCTGGGATTAACTTCCAGTACATATACCGCGTCTTCCCCAACCGCATACTGGATGTTAATGAGTCCGACCACCTTCAGTTCTTTTGCTATCTCAATGGTAATCCGCCTGATTTCCATTATCTTATCCCGGGACAGAGAATAGGGCGGCAGTCCGCAGGCGCTGTCCCCGGAATGTATGCCCGCTTCCTCAATATGCTCCATTATCCCGCAGATCATAGTGTCGTTTCCATCGGAGAGCGCATCCACATCAACCTCAATGGCGTCATTGATAAACTTGTCGATCAAAACCGGCCTGTTTTCACCCGCCTCCTGCGCTTCGGCGATAAAGGCATCAAGCTCAGACTCCTCATAGACAATCCTCATGGCACGGCCTCCCAGCACAAAGGATGGCCTCAACAAAACGGGATAGCCAATTTTCCCTGCAATTTGCGCGGCCTCCGCCAAATCTTTAGCCATGCCGTTAGACGGTTGATGAAGGTCCAGTTTGGTTATCAAACCGGCGAATTCATCACGGTCCTCGGCCCTCTCAATAGATCGGACGCTGGTCCCGATGATGGGAGCGCCGGCTTCACCCAGTTTCCGGGCCAGGTTGAGCGGGGTCTGCCCCCCGAACTGCACTATCACTCCATCGGGCTGCTCCCGGTCGATGATGTTCATGACATCCTCAAAGGTAAGCGGCTCAAAATAGAGCTTGTCCGAAGTGTCATAATCCGTGCTCACGGTCTCGGGATTGGAATTGACCATGATGGACTCGATGCCCAGTTCCCTGAGCGCAAAGGAAGCCTGGCAGCAGCAGTAGTCGAATTCAATCCCCTGGCCTATTCGGTTGGGTCCGCCCCCCAGAATCAATATCTTTTTATTTTGGCTGGGCACGCTTTCATCTTCGCTTTCATAGGTGGAGTAATAGTACGGAGTGTAGGCCTCGAACTCAGCGGCGCAGGTGTCTACTAGTTTGTAGGTGGCCGATATCCCCAGTTCTTTCCGCCTGGTGCGGACCTCCAACTCGCTTTTTCCCGTATCAGCCCCGATTTGGGCATCTGAGAATCCCATTTGTTTGGCCTTTTTCAGGGCCGGAACCAGTTGATCTTCATCCAATGACATCATGTCTGGATTTACCCTAGACTGAAAATCGGTGATGTCTTTCATATTATTGATAAACCAGAGGTCCACACCGGTCAACCGGGTAATAGTTTCGGGCTTAATTCCCAAGATCAAAGCCCGGCCAATCAGGAACAACCGGTCACACCTGAGCTCTTTTAAACATTCCAGTGTTTGTTCTTCTGAAAAGTCCCTGTATCTGCTCATCTCAAAACCAGTACGGCCTATTTCAAGACCCCGCAGCCCTTTCTGAAGAGCCTCTTTGAAGGTCCTGCCGATGGCCATGGTCTCCCCTACTGATTTCATTTGTACCCCCAGTGAGGAGTCGCTGTCCGGGAATTTTTCAAAAGCGAACCGCGGGATCTTGACCACGCAATAATCTATAGTTGGCTCAAAAGAAGCCGGGGTTTCCCTGGTAATGTCATTGCTTATCTCATCCAGGGTGTATCCCACCGCCAGTTTGGCCGCAAACTTGGCAATGGGAAAACCGGTTGCCTTGCTGGCCAGGGCCGAACTCCGGCTCACCCTGGGATTCATTTCTATAACCACCATCCTGCCGGTCTCCGGATGCACGGCAAACTGGATATTTGAACCCCCTGTGTCCACACCGATTTCCCTGATGATGGCAATGGACGCATCGCGCATCTCCTGGTACTGCCTGTCGGAAAGGGTTTGAGCCGGAGCTACCGTAACGCTGTCGCCGGTATGGATTCCCATAGGGTCGAGGTTTTCTATGGAACAGACAATTACCACATTGTCGGCGTGGTCCCTCATTATTTCCAGTTCAAATTCCTTCCAGCCAATCACCGATTCCTCCAGCAGGATTTCATTGATCCGGCTGTAATTCAGGCCAAGACGGGCCGTCCGCTCAAACTCTTCCTGGTTGCGGACGATTCCTCCTCCGGTGCCGCCCAGGGTATAGCTCGGACGAACAATGATGGGAAATCCCAGCCGATTAACTATTTCTCTTGCCTCTTCAATAGTGTAGGCGAACTCACCCCTGGGAAGGTCCAGGCCTATCTTTTCCATGGCGGCTTTGAAGCTCTTGCGGTCTTCTGCCTTTTTGATGGTCTCCTGGTCAGCGCCTATCAGGACCACTTTGTGCTTTTTAAGTATGCCTTTTTCCGCCACTTCCATGGCAGTGTTCAATCCTGTTTGCCCTCCCATAGTTGGAAGAATAGCGTCCGGCCTGTCTCTTATAATTATTTTCTCCACAATTTCAGGCGTGACCGGTTCTACATAAGTCCGGTCGGCAGTGGCGGGATCGGTCATAATAGTGGCAGGATTTGAATTCACCAGAATCACTTCATACCCTTCTTCCTTCAACGCCTTACAGGCCTGGGTACCGGAATAATCAAACTCACAGGCTTGCCCGATGACAATCGGACCGCTGCCAATTATCAGTATTTTCTTTATGTCCGTTCTTCTGGGCATGCAAATCCTAAGCTTTTTTCATCATCTTGATAAACTGGTTGAAGAGGTACCTGGAATCATGAGGCCCCGGTGATGCCTCCGGGTGGTACTGGACGCTGAAAAGATTTTCTTCCCTGTCTTCTATCCCTTCACAGGTATGGTCATTGAGATTGATATGGGTGATATTCGCGCCTGTTTTTTCCAGACTTTTCATGTCTACGCAAAAACCATGGTTTTGTGATGTAATTTCAATTCCTTCAGTCTTTATGTTCCTGACCGGATGGTTTGCTCCTCGATGCCCGAACTTGAGTTTATACGTGCTGCCTCCCAGGGCCAGGCAGAGCAGTTGGTGTCCAAGACAGATTCCAAATATGGGCTTTTTGCCTATCAGGCTTTTGATGGATGCAATGGCGTAGGTCACAGCTGCCGGGTCTCCGGGCCCGTTGGAAAGAATTATTCCATCGGGATTTAAAGCCTCTACCTGATCGGGCGTTGTCGACGCGGGAACCACGGTAACCATGCAACCCAAGGAACTAAGCGACCTGAGGATGTTGTATTTTATTCCGAAATCATAGGCAACAATCGTGAAATCTCCCTTTCCATTTCCAGAATTGTGCTTTCCATCTTTCCAAAAATACTGCTCTTTTGTGGTAACTTTCTCTACCGTATCCACACCTACCAAACCCTGCCATGCCTTAGCTTTATCTACCAGCTCATCAGCGTCCGGCTTCATGTCCCCAGCATAAATCACTCCTTTCATGGCTCCGGCCACGCGAATGTGTTTTGTCAGGGCCCTGGTATCGATGCCTTCAATTCCCACTATGCCATTTTCCTGCAGATATTGAGACAGGGTTTTCTGTGAGGTGAAATTTGAGGGATATTTGCAAGCCTCTTTAACCACATATCCGGAAACCTGAATTCGGTCAGACTCCACATTCTCGGTGTTAATCCCATAATTTCCAATCAAGGGATAGGTCATGGTAACAATCTGGGAGGCATAAGAGGGGTCTGTGAGTACCTCCTGATACCCGGTCATGCTTGTGTTAAACACCACTTCACCCACCGCCTCCCCCCGGGCGCCGAACGATTCACCCTGGAAAATGGTCCCGTCCTCAAGCGCGAGCAATCCAATCATTTCGCAGACCTTCCGGGACAGATAAATAGTGTGATTTCTTGTGTGCTGTTACTCAAATCTGTGTCTTCTTCCTTATGAATATGACGCTTCACAAATAGAAATAATCGGTAACTTTTTTCGCACCGGAATATAACGGAAAAAAAAATACCCGGCAAGATCAAATTATCATGTCATTAAAAGATGCTCTCAAAATTGTAATAATTTGTCACAGCAGCGTTTCAAAGGTTTTTCATGAAAAAGACTAATGAGCTCTTCCGAACGTAAGGAAGCAAGAATTGAAACATCAAAGACGTTTTGTCTCTGCTGAATTTCTCTTTACTCTTTTTCATGAAAAACCTGATGCATTTCCGGGTTATTTCGTAATACAATTAGAACCAGATCATATTCTTCCGGAGGTTTCTATGAGGCTGCGACTTTACCTTGGCATCCTGTTAGTTGGTGTTTCCTGCCCTTTCCGGGTACAGGCGCAATACTACAATTCCGTTCAGCATTTCATAGGCGAGCGCGCCGCCAGTATGGGAGGCGCATTTACCGCTATTGGAGACAACAGCTCTGCCCTCTGGTACAATCCGGCCGGACTGGCGCATATCAAGAGCCCCAGTCTGAACGTCTCAGCCAACAGCTACAGCTACTTGAGCACAGCGGTAAAGGGGGATCTGGAATTCCAAACGGGCATAGGGGAATACCAGGCCATAGACCAGAAGGAATCGGATTTTTCCATCGTCGGGAGCAGCCTGATATACGGAAAACAGTTGAGTAAAAACACGGGTTTTGCCTTTGGCGTGTTTGCCCCTTTTCAGGACAACCTGAACACACTGATGGACGGAGATGTCATTGCTCCCGAATTTATGTCCATAGATACGGGGGGAGATACCACTATTTATCATTATGAAACCGAAATCAAAAAATCCATGAACATGACCTCAAAACATTATATCGGTATGGCTGGCCTGGGATACTCTCTGTCAGACAGGCTGCATGCGGGCATATCACTGGGCCTGGGGCAGTATTCCAGGACCCAGAAAGGGGGGACGTTCATGTATTTGACACTGGCGGAGAGGAGTGGTTCAGGAACCAGCCTCAGCGTCATCAAGTATATCGACAACTCACTTTCCGCGTACACGATACACGGTGCCTTTGGCCTGCAATGGTTTCTCAGCAAGAGACATAAACTTGGGATGCAGTACAAGTCAGCCACTTTTATTTTGGGCGGCACCCAGATAAATGATATCTGCGAAGAGGACCAAACGATAAAAAGTACCTCCTCCCTGGATGTTCTTTCAAAACTGTTCGCATCAAGCATTTCCGCCGGATATGGATATGATTTACCCGAATCATTTGCCTTTTCCTTTGATGTTATTCCCGCTATCCCTTCCAACTCGAGCGACGCGCCAAATTTTAAAATCAACCTAAGATTGGGACTGGAAAAATTCTTCTTAAAGAAATACATCTTCCGGAGCGGTTTGTTCACAGACTTCAGTCAAAAGCAAGACGTGTCGCTGGATTCAGAGAACGATTCGAAAATCGATTATTTCGGCTCATCCGTGAGCTTCTCCTTTCCTAAAGAATTCGCTATCAGCGAAAACCAGGAAATTGTAAAAAAGCGGCTTTGGTCGACCTTCGGCATTAATTACCGGTATGGTTTTGGAGACATCAAGACCAACCGGTTTGATTATCTCATGCGATTGCAGTCCGAAGTTAAGAACCAGACAGTCAATCATATAAGCGTGTTTATTGCTGAGTCAATAGCCTTTTAACAGTTGGTAAGGGTATTTTCTGCTTTTTATTTTGCTTTTTAGGGAAAAATGTGCGATAATATAAATTGCCGTGGATTTTGGAAGGGGAATTATTAGTTGGCAGCAGACCCAAAATCAAAAATTATTGTCATTGAAGATCAGGATTCCATTCGGGAAATGATGGTTGAATTCCTGGAGGTATTGGGTTACGAGTCACTTGAAGCGGTAGATCAGGTTTCTGCAAAAGCCACTGTTGAACAGAACGCGAATGATATTGGAGTCATTATCTGTGATATTGTTCTGGGAACCGCCAATGGTCCCGATCTGGTAAAGGAATTAGCCAAATGGATACCGGATGCTGTTGTTATCTATACCAGTGGGTTTACTACCAAGGACCTTTTTGAAAAGGAGAGTACCTCTTCCAGCCTGTTTCTTCCCAAACCCTTTTCCATGGAATCATTAAAGAGTATCCTGGAAACAGCCTTTTCCATGGTAAAAACCAATTGAAAAAATTTATAAATTATTAGCCCTTCCCTCTATTTTCAGGCTGTCCATCCACCTTCTTTTCGCTTTAAAAAAAGAACTCCACTTGCCAGCGGAAGCAGAAACCATGTATTTTCTTTAATAAGGTTAACCTTTGGTTCGGGTATGGCAAATAAACTGATTTTCTCATTCTTCCTGCTTGTTTTCTCTGCTTCAGTCTTCAGTACTGAGGCCCGGAAAGACAGCGCGCCGAACAAACCATCAAAAAAAACCAGAGCCGATACCGTCAAAACCTCCCCGCAATCTCTATCCTATGAAATGGTCAAAGGAAAACCTCTGGAAATGAATTTCACCCTTCCGCTTAATCCACTCTCTGACCCGGATTTGTTGTTTTCCCACTTCTCAAACCGCAACCTTTTAATCTTTTATTTCTCGGTCAAATGCATGCACTGCCAAAAGGCCCTCCCCCATTTTCAGAAACTGGCCAGTGAGTTGGAACCATATGGGGTGTCAGCAATCGCGATTGCAGTCAGGAACAATACCGATTCCGACATGCGCGATTTTATCCGTCAGAACAATTTTTCCTTTCCGATATTTCACGATTATAAAAAGGCTTTCTCTTCCCTTTACGGGACAGGCCGGCTTCCCCTGACCGTCATTGTCAATAAAGAGGGAAAAATGTTGCGCTTCAGGGATTTTAACGCACAAAAAACGGCTGGCCAGATTAAAACGCTGCTAGTCCCAGGAGCTTCAAAGCCGTAACTTGTTGGCCGATTTGCGCTTTGAGTAAGTTTTCAGGGAACATCTTCCATCAGCCATTTCCACATACCGCAGATTCTGATACCAGGCGCCGGCATTTACATATACCCCTTCTTTCAATTCCTTGATAAAAGCAAGGTGGGTATGTCCATGCACAACAATGTCTATGTCTTTTTCCAATACCCGGATGCTTTTTTCCTGGTATTCGCCGCTTATTTTCTTATTCATATGAAACCGTGATGACTTCCCGACAAACTTCGCCAGCGCCATACCCCAGTCCGGGTGAATAAGCCTGAAACACCAGTTTGAGAAAGGGTGTATAAGAACGCTCTTTACCAGGCGGTATTTCCAGTCTGACCGGGCCATACCATCACCATGCAGTAAATGGAGGGATTTCCCTTGAAGTACCAGCCTTTGAGGTTTGTGATGAGTGTGAATACCCAATTCTTTCCGGAAAAAACTACCGAGATTAAAATCATGGTTGCCGTTGAAGTAGTGTATCTCCACGCCTTTCCGGGACAGTTGATGCAGACTGACCAGGACCTGAAAATACTCCTTGGGTATGTAATGGGTATATTCCATCCAAAATTCAAACAGATCTCCCATTATCATTAAATGACTGGCCCGGTCCTCAATTTGCTCAATAAACCTGCAGAAATGTTCGCCCCGGTCCGGAATGGCATCATCATACTCAGCCCCCAGATGTAAATCCGACACGAAATAAATCTTTTTTTTCACTCTTTATTACAAATAAGATTTAAGGGTTTTGACGAGGTCCTTACTGGAACTGCCCTGCTGAATATGGTCTATTCCCTGGAGAATCATTTCCAGGTTATCCCTAATTTTCTCCAGCATGACCTTTTTCAAGTTTTCCAGAAGAGTCCTGGTCGTGTCTCTATCCCGCCCGCTCAACATATATTCCAGGCCTTTTTTAAGAATAAAGTTCTCCAGATAGTTGTCCTCAATAGTGTTCATGGTACTTTCCAGGCTCTGAAGCCCGTAATTATGGCAACGTTGGGAGAGATCGACAAGGCATCCGAATATCTCATGTTTGTTCGTGGTGCTGATCATCAGGGGAGCCAGTTCCCTTGCCTGGCCCTGGTCTGACTTCCGCTTCGCTCCCTGATGACGCCTTAAAACCCCGAGTAGGTAGTTCTGGGCTTCCCGGATTTCATCTTCCCCTAAATTTGAATGAGATTTTAACAGCCTGGAGAGTTGTTTCCTGGAACTGTAGGAAATATTCCGGTAAAACCACTCACTGGTTGTATCATCCATTGCTGATATCGCCTTGGCGAGCATGGAAAAATCCATCTCAAGCAAAGCCGCTTCAATACTTTGATCACTTAGGTCATGCCTGCTTATAAAATCAGCAATCTTATCCTTTTTCATTTTATAGGGGTGTAGCTCTTATGGAACAATGAGATAATCTTTTTTCCTCGCGCAGAGGCGCAGAGGAAATTAATCTTAAATCCATCAATTGCCGCCAAAGATTCCCCAACAAAGATGAAAGGAGGAATACATTAAATCTGTATGTATGGTAACGGCGTACGACAGGTAAGCCTCTGTAATTTTCCTTGTTTCTCCGCGTCTTGTCTCTGCGCGATTTTTTCTTATGGATCGCTGCGGCTGAGGGCTCAATTATTTCGCAATCTTTTTGAGCTGTGCTCTTACCTTATCCAGCTTCTCTTTCAGGACCTCCGCCTCATCAGATTCCAGTTTATTCAATTGCTGAAGGATATCGTTGGCTTTTAATAAATTGCCCTGAAGAATGTAAAGCTCACCCATATATCCAAGCGTTTCCTCATGCTTGGGATTTATCATAAGCGCCTTCTTATAATGCTTGAACGCTTCATTAAGGTAATTCTCAGAGATCTTCCGAAGGCTTAATCCCAGATTTGCCAGACACTCAGGAGACTCCTCCTCATTTTTCAGGGATTTTTTGAAATATTCAACCGCTTTTTCATAATTTTTCTCGGCCTGAGCATTTATTCCCTGTTTATAGTATTGCCTATCACTGCTTTCGGATACCCGGCTTCCTATT
>JBHPJW010000159.1:0-3546 GCA_042567505.1 Fibrobacterota bacterium | reverse complement strand
CGATTTTAATCGGGGTTGGGGCGCTGACCCGTCTACTTAGTCTTATTTTTAAGTTAGTGTATGCTATTTTAATGAATGGGAAGCATGTTGCGGGGTGACAATCAAGTCGCTTGTCAAAGCAGTGAACGCTACGACTTTAATATGAAAGAAAAGGTTTTTTCTTTTTACGAAAAGAAATCATCAAACTCCAGGCTATATTATTTTAATAATTACTATAGATGTAGCATAAGCACTTTAGCAAATTTATTTGCACACCCTGATCTCGATTACCAATGCTGCAATTATTTCACCGACAGACAATTGCAAAGTGTAATATGGTTTACGCTCTCAGACGGCCATAGAGGTGTCTATGAGCCGATTTCTTTCGCCCCCCCCTATGGTTTGTCAATTGCTGAAGGAAGCTTCCTGGTATGTTTGCTGTGGATATGAGGATACAAAACAGGTAGGAACCCTTAAGAGCCAATAATATTGCGTAGTTATTTCCCCGTCACCGTCACATCCTCCTGACAAGTGAAAGATGCCTCCTTATTTAGAGGCTTCTTTTTTGCCGTCATATCCAGAGTTGATCATCGGATCTGTTGGCATAGAGGTAGTAAACCTGGTATAAAGCAAAAATACTTGGCATTAAAGGGAATGAAAATAATCCCAAATATTTAAAACAATACTGCCGGTATGGTTTACCGGGCATGTCTTTTTCAAGCTTAAACCTTAAACATAAAACAGGAGGACTAAATGAATTTAATGCATGCATCAAACCAATGGGCAACAAGACCTTTTGACGAGAGATTTGAAACTGTTACTGAAATGAAGGAATCAGCTTTACAGCAAGCAAAAGCCAGTTTTGAAATTTCAGCTAATATACATGATGTTGAAGTAGTTCCAATAAATCAGGATATAGGGATAAGAAGAAAGTCAAACGGGAACGATCCAGCGATCTTGAGTAATTGGTCATTTGGTCAGTTATGTAATATATCAGGATCACCCGCTGGATTTTTGCGTACATTAAATCCTGAAATGGCTACTGATATTCTCAATTATAAACTACAAGAACGTGAAGACAGAGAATCAAATATATTCCTTTATAAAAATGGCGTGTATAATGTTCGCTCAATCAATTCAGAAAAATATGGCCGGATTTGGGATCATAAAATTTGCCAGGTACTTGAAGTTATTGAGAATTCCGGCTGGCAATGTCCCCCCGCAAGACCTATTTCCGATGAACAACCCGGTACGCGCAGAGCGACTATAGATGACGTTTTAAAGAATTCAGCGTTTCCCGGTCTTGGAGTAAAAGAAGGTGATTTAATAGCGCCTGCTGGTCTGTATAGAGGCGACAGAGACCTTTTTGCTTTTATGGTTGATGATAATAAAAGAATAGAGGATGGATCAGAAGGTGGCCTCTATCGGGGTATTATTGTAAGGAACAGCGAAGTCGGAGCAGCTTACTTTGAATTAATGACTTTCTTATATAGATCAATTTGCGGAAACCATATTATTTGGGAAACTCAGGATGTTAAATCATTCCGGATTAAACATGTTGGCAATGCTGAACAGAGACTTTCAACATTAATGAAAAGTGAAATCCAAAAATATATTACTGCCACAGCTACAAATGAAGAGCAAAAGATAAAAAAAGCAAAGAAGACAATAATCGGGAAGGATAAAGAAAAAGTTATTGACCGGCTTTTTGGACTGAGACTTGCTACACGGCAAATATTAGGAAGTGCATTTAATTCTGTTGTTCCTGAAATCGATGGATCGCCTAGATCAGTGTATGGATTAATGAACGGGTTAACCCGTCTTTCTCAAAAATCCGGTTACTCTGATAAGCGCTTTGAAATTGATAAAGCTGCTGGTCAACTAATGAAACTTGTTGAATAATTATATAAGTGCCATTGGAAAAGGGGCTTTGAGCCCCTTTTTTTATGCCCAAAAGTAGATAGGAGCCCTTAAGAATGGACTATTTCTTATGAAATATACATGTAAGCATACTTATAGGAACCCTTAGGGGCGGTATTCACGCCGTCATACCTGGGCATGAGTTATCAGGGTAAAAATCATTCAAAATAACACTGATGATGAATACAACATTACTCCAGACGTGTTTCAGGTAATTAATGATGGTGGAATAGAAAGTGCATGTAATAGTTAAACAAACAACGGAGGAATGAAGAATGATGACATTAAACGGACAAATCTTAATGGCATGCATGATGATAATTTCAATTATTTCATGCTTTACTCTGTGTTCCTCTAAAAAGGAAGAAATAAGAGTGATGAGTGAAGCCGAAGAGCGGGAATTCGAGTTGAGGTAATTATGAAAAACGAATCCTATTTAGAATTCCAGCAGAAAATAAATGAATATATCGATTATGAAACCAACTGTCGCCAGCTACGGGAAAATACACTAAATGGAATACGAGAAGCTTTGGGGAAGTTCAAATCGTTTGCATATAAGAATGTTGAAAGTATTGCGGATTTAAATTTATCAACATTTATAAAATATCAGCAGTATATGACCGGCGAAAGAGGGCTTGCAGGAAATAGCTGGAATAAGAATAGCAGTTATTTGCGTGGCTTCTGCAAGTACCTGGAAAGTGTTGGAGTTCTTCAGAATGCTATACATCAATCAATACCATTGATGAAATTAAAGGGAAAGGAAGTTATTGTCCTGGAAGCAGAAGAAATGGAAAGGATAGGAAAAGCAGTAAGGGGAATTAGACCTTATGGAAATGTATCGAAAAAATTTCGGCAAAGTAGAGAAAAGGTCCTTTGGTCTCTACTGGCTAATATTGGTCTTAGATGTGAAGAGGCTTGCAAACTGACTCTGGAAGACATTGTACCTAGCAAAGGAGATATTAAGCTAAAGATTGATGGGAAGGGAGGGCTGAAAAGAACGATTAATTGTGATTTGGAAACTACCGGTTACATAAAAGAGTTTTTAGAAATCCGAAATTCATATTTAGGGAAAAAAGGGAAATCCCTGAATATTAATCTATTGGCTTGCGGGAAAAGGCAGGTTGAGCGCATTATTGAAAAAATGGGACAGGATTTTAATTGCACAATGCATCTGGAGCCCCATTTGTTGAGGCGTTCATCTGTAAGCAGATGCGTTAATTCCTTGGCTAATCTTTCTCTGCTTCCTGTAGTGGCAGAAAAATATGGCCATACAGTCCAGGTTTTACTCCGGCATTATTTTAAGGCCAGTAAGGAAAACCAGGTTCTGATAGATACCAAGATGAAATACGCAGCCTGATTTAGCAGGTCTCAAATTGAATTGGAGGGTAAAAAGCTCTCCTTTTCTTTTAGTTGGGAAGAATTGTCGCGGTATTTTGGTACTGCGACATTTTTAATTCTATTTCTCCCGGCTCGTCTACAAAACCATTACATGGATTAATAGGAACGTGTGAAGATTTTTGGAGCTTCTTTACAGGTAGCATAAATTGCTGTGAATGCCCATTTTCCCATTCAGGCGAATGATTTTCCTACCCCCACCCCCCTTTAATTCTTCAAAAGGTAGCCCTTAAATCCGAATTGTTTTTTCTC
>JBHPJW010000158.1:0-3556 GCA_042567505.1 Fibrobacterota bacterium | reverse complement strand
TGGCTAAAATAGCAGTGGTAGATGATGAAAAAAATATAAGGAACACCTTAAAGGATGTGCTGGAAGACCTGAGTCATTCTGTGACGGTGTTCGCGGAAGGCGGCTCCTTTTTAAAGAGCCTGGACTCAGAGGGCTTTGATCTGGTTTTAATGGATATCCGCATGCCGGGAAAAAGCGGTATGGAGGTTCTGCGCCTGCTGAAAGACGAGAGGAGAGAGGCGGAAGTAATCATGATCTCAGGCCATGGCACCATTGACCTGGCTGTGGAAGCCGTAAGAGGGGGAGCTTATGATTTCCTGCAGAAACCCCTTTCCCTTGAAAAGGTGGAAATCGCTGTCAAACATGCCCTGGACTTCCAGAAGCAGAAAATGGAGCTTCGGGAATGGAGGGAGAGCCGGGCCAGGAAATACCGGATGGTGGGAAACAGCAACCAGATGGAAAAGATGAAGAAGGAAATATTAAAAGTGGCCCCCACCAACAGCCGGGTGCTGATTGTGGGAGAAAGCGGGACCGGGAAAGAACTAGTGGCCCATGCCATTCATAATAACTCATCCCGCAAGCAGGGGCCTTTTGTGAAAATAAACTGCGCCGCCATTCCGGAAAACCTGATAGAAAGCGAGCTGTTCGGGCATAAAAAGGGCTCTTTTACCGGGGCCTTCGCAGATAAAACCGGTAAGTTCGAGCAGGCCAGTAAGGGTACGCTGTTTTTAGATGAGATAGGCGATTTGAGCCTGCCGGCTCAGGCCAAACTGCTGAGGATGCTGGAGGAGTCGGAATTTGAAAAGGTAGGAGGGCTCGATACTATCAAGGTTGACGTGCGGGTGCTGGCCGCCACCCACAAGGACCTGGAAAAGCTCATCGAGGAAGAGACTTTCCGGCAGGACCTTTTTTTCCGCCTGAACGTTTTTCAGATAACCGTGCCCCCGCTTGATCAGCGTGCCGGGGACATAGGACAGCTTGCCCAGGTATTTCTGCAGAATTTCTTCAGGGAGAATGATTTGCCCGAGGTGACCATGACCGATGACGCCAGGATCGCCCTGGAAAACAGGAAGTATCCTGGTAATATAAGGGAGCTGAGGAATATCGTGGAACGCCTGGCAATCCTCAACGAAGACGGCAAAATAACCAGGAAGAGCATCGATGTACTGTCACAGGGAAAGGAAGCCGGTGATTCAGCGGTCTTTGCCAGAACCATGCCCCTTAATCAGGCCAAACACCTTCTGGAAAAGCGCTACGTTCAGACCCAGCTCGAGCTTTTCGGCGGGGACATCCAGAAAACCGCGGAACAGCTGGGACTGGAGCGCACCAACCTGTACCGGAAGTTAAAGCAGTTGGATATTGAGTTGAAAACCGGTGACAATTGATGAAGGAGTTTTTTTCCATACCATGAAAAAAATTCCGGAATCACGGTCCTGACAGCGAAAATATTGTTCATTGAAATTGAACATCGACCCTAAAAAAACGCGTAATATTCCATTTTTTTGTGTTTATTATAGTATCACGATATCGATTTTAGGGATTACTTTTTTGGATCAACTTTTGCTTGCCCTTTAGTGATCCACAACTTCAGGGAAATTATGGATTTACGTACACGTCTTTTCGGGGGCCTTATGAGGCAGACCGTTTATAAGAGTCTGGATGCCGGGGCCATGCGGAGCCGGGTTATCAACCAGAACCTGGCCAATGTAGCCACGCCTGGTTATCGGCGCAAGGATGTGAGTTTTGAAGATGAACTTCGCAAAGTCATGAAAATAAAACTCAAAGGAGTGCGCACTGATAATAACCACATGACCATCAGCCAGGAAAATGAATTAAAGAAAATAAATCCAAAAATATTCGAGCCCAAAGATCCCACTCTGCCAGGGGAGATCAACAATGTGGATGTGGACATAGAAAACGCTAAACTGGCGGAGAACCAGATCCTCTATAATTATGCCTTGAAATTCGCCACCTTCAGCAAAATAAATGCGGCTATCACTGGCAATGCCGCCCAGTAGGCTTATTTTAGCCCTTAGGCGTTTGAGGAGTCAGTGGCCAGTTATATTATAAGTGTGAAGTTGAAAGTGAGAAGTAAGGGCGATTACTTCACCCACCGTCATCCGCCTTCGGCGGACTTGCGGCCGAAGCAGTCTCCGGCCTTGCCTGAGCACTCTGAGACAGTGGGTTCGCAATGACATTCCCCGGCGTCCCACTTTTCACTTTTTCTGACTCCTGATACCTGACCACTGACCACTGACCTCTGATCTCTAAACTCGGCACTAATTCCTATATTTACCTGCAGAAAGAATGTCCGTGGTCTTATTCATACTGCTCTGCCTCCTGCTTACAGCTTCGCTGCTCTTGATTGTCTACGGATTTTCAGCCCCGCTGGCCCAGGCCGCGCTGGTATTGCTGTATGTTTTAGTTGACGGTGCCTATCTGAGCTGGAGAGGATTCGTGGTGGTCTTGTTGGCTGCCGTGGCAGCCGAAGCCATTGAGTTTTTTGCCGGGGTAAAAGGGGCGGGCAAGGCCGAGGGAAGCAGAAGAAGCGCGGTGGGAGCCATTATAGGAGGAATCGGCGGGGCCATAGTGTTTTCGTTCCTGGGTCCCATTGGCGCTATTGCCGGTTCTTTTTTGGGTACATTTTTGGGAGCGCTGCTCATGGAATTCACTTCCTCGCAGACCGCTTCCCAGGCGCTCAAGGTAGGGTACGGGGCCATGATTGGCAGGATTATCGGATTCTGTATTAAAACAGCGATTTCAGTGGGCATTATTTTTGGGGTGGTAATTACGGGAATTGTGGAGATGGTTGTTGGATGAGAGTAGGGAGTAGGGAGTTACATTGAACTCAGAACAATAGATTAACGAACTCAGAAGGTTGAAGTGTGGACAACATCTCCAACACTTCTAAAATCATAAATCGTTAATCTATTGTTCGTAAATCAAAGGCCAAAGTCTCTAGCACTCCCTTCTCCTCACTCATAACTCATAACTAATAGGCCTTAAATCGAGCAAAAAAACCTATGCATGATATTCTCATCACACTTGGAGACGCGGCCGGGGTAGGTCCGGAAATTATTGTTAAGCTGCTGTCCGGGCTGGATGTCGGGCAGAGACTGAGGAATCTGGTAATCGGCGAGCAGTGGATTCTGGAAGAAACAGCCTCCAGGTTAAATTGTGATCTGAAATTTTGTTCAGGGAATTCAAGCGATGACCGGTCCGTTAAGGTAGAGAGCCTTAACCTGCTCCAGCCCGGAGACT
Organism: Fibrobacterota bacterium; assembly: GCA_042567505.1. Taxonomy (GTDB): domain Bacteria; phylum Fibrobacterota; class Fibrobacteria; order UBA11236; family JADFYW01; genus JBHPJW01. Next base: position 316 of record JBHPJW010000158.1, on the reverse strand, counting down.
TTAACATAGGACGCCTTTCTAAGAAATGCGGAGACGCGGCATATGCCTATTTCTTTCACGCTGTGGAAGCCTGCCTGGCGGATAAGGCCAGGGGAATTGTTACCGCTCCCTTGAACAAAGAAGCCATGAACAGGGCCGGCCATCCTTTTATCGGACACACGGAGATACTGGAAAAAATGACAGGGCAGTCCGTGGTCATGTCTCTGGTACATCCCAGGGTTTTTGTTTCCCATGTTACTGATCATCTGCCGCTGAAGAAAGCGCTGGAAGCCGTTACTCCGAAGCGGATTGTGGAAGTGGTGCAATTGACCTGGCA
>JBHPJW010000157.1:0-3592 GCA_042567505.1 Fibrobacterota bacterium | reverse complement strand
AATAGCCCATGCGCTCACAACGCACACCTCACAACTCAAAACTACGATGCTAAAAGTTGCTCCACAAAGCTATATTTACCTACCGCTATGGCCAACCTCTTCCTCAAACAAGTCTCCAAATCCTACCCCGGCAATGTGCAGGCCCTGGACGGATTTGACCTGGAGATAGCAGACGGCGAATTCGTGGTGGTGGTGGGCCCGTCCGGCTGCGGCAAGACCACGCTGCTGCGCCTGGTGGCCGGGCTGGAAGAGGTGACCTCGGGTGAGATTGTATTAAATAACCAGGTCATAAATGAATTCCCGCCCCGAAAGCGCAACATCGCCATGATGTTTCAGAATTACGTGCTGTTTCCCCACATGACCGTACGGGAAAATATGGCCTTTGGCCTTAAGCTCCGCAAGACGGAGAAGAGCGTTATCCAGAAAAGAGTGAAGGAAGTTGCCGAAACCCTTGGGATCCAGGGCCTGCTGCAGCGTTATCCCCACGCCCTTTCCGGTGGACAGCGTCAAAGGGCGGCCCTGGGCCGGGCGGTCCTGCGCAGCCCGGACGTTTTTCTGCTGGATGAACCACTCTCCAACCTGGACGCTAAAATGCGCGCCCAGATGCGGGTGGAGATAAGGCAGGTCCAGAAAAAGCTTAACGCCACTATGGTTTTCGTGACCCATGACCAAGCCGAGGCCATGACCATGGGAGACCGGATTGTGGTTCTGAAAGACGGGGTGATTCAGCAGGTGGCCGATCCTCTTACACTTTACGAACACCCGGCTAACCGCTTTGTGGCCGGCTTTGTAGGCACCCCTGGCATGAATTTTTTTACCGGGGAGATAGCGGAAGATAATGGAGCCATCAGATTTAAGCACAGCAGTTTCAGTCTGCCGGTTGCCAGGGAGAGCAGGGCAAGGCTCCTACCCTTTGCCGGGAAGGAGGTGGTCCTGGGACTGCGTCCGGAGGACGTTCTGGCGTCGCCGGAAAATGGTGACAAGGCAGCTGACAAGCCACTGATCGTTGCCAGGGTCAAAGTCGTTGAGCACATGGGCTCCCACGCTTATGTATACCTGCAGACCGGGGAAGACACCTGCATAGCCAGGGCCGAGCCCCAGCATAAATTCAATCCGGGACAGGAACTGGGACTGAGTGTACAGGTTTCCAAGTCGCATTTTTTCGACGCGGAAACGGGCAGAGCGGTTTAATATCCTCCCTTTTTTATTTAAAAAGACAACAGACAAACCAGGAGATTCCCTGGTCCCGGCTGCCGCCGTGGCAGGCAAGCCCGAGAATGACAACTTTCGGTATTTCAATCCAGTCTCTATGGGTTTGGCCTGCTAACAAAAAGGGCCTGGCCGGGAAATAGTTACTAATTTTTACCAGACGATCATGGCTGAGAAAACCGGAATCCTTTTAATAAATCTAGGCTCTCCTTCAGCTCCTGTTGCCCGGGAAGTGAAAGTGTTCCTCAGGCAGTTATTGACTGATTCCCGGGTAATGGACATCCATCCCCTGTTAAAATGGGTAATCGTCAATTGCTTTATCCTTCCTTTCAGAACTGAAAAATCGGCGCAAATGTACCGGAAGATATGGAGAGAGGAGGGATCGCCTTTGCTGCTCCATGTTAATAATCTCTGCACCAAGCTGCGCAAAGTCCTGCCCGAGGACCTCCGGATCAAATATGCCATGCGTTATGGAAAGCCTTCCATTGCTGACCAGCTTAAGGAATGGAGGGAAAGGGGATTCCAAAAATTCATTGTGTTTCCGCTGTATCCTCAATATTCTTCCTCGACCACTGGCTCGGCCCTGCAGGAGTTTTACCGGGAACTGGGCAGTACCTGGAATATTCCCCAGTTCAGCGTTAAAATCATACCTCCCTTTTTTCAGGACCCGGGTTATATCAACGCCACTGTTGGAGAAGGGCTGAATTTTTTGGAGGGCAAGTCCTGGGACCATGTGCTTTTCAGTTTCCACGCGCTGCCGGAAAGGCACATTAAAATGGGAGAGAGCATGTCGGGATATTGCCTGAAAAAGGGATATACATGTTGCGAAAAGCTCTCCTGGGAAAACCAGTTCTGCTACCGGGCACAATGCGTGCATACCGCTAAAGCCCTGGCCGGCGGTATGGGAATTGACAAGGACAAGTATACCATCAGCTTCCAGTCCCATATGGGACGGCAGGCCTGGACCAGGCCCTACACGGATAGGGTCCTGCGCAAGCTCCCTTCCAAGGGAGTTAAGAACCTGGCGGTTTTCTGTCCTTCCTTTACTTCGGACTGCCTGGAAACCCTGGAAGAAATGGGCATGCGCAACGCTGAGTTGTTCAAGCAGTCCGGAGGCGAGAACTATTACCTGGCCCCCTGCCTGAATGATACTGAGGCATGGGTGGAAGCTGCGAGAGACTTGATTCTGAAGGAAGCTTGATGAACTGGCTGACCAAACCCATCCCCGGCACTGCTCCTGACGGCGCGGCTATTCTTTCGGTTCTGGGAAAAAAGACCTACACCATAAAGAATGGCGGCAAGGCCGTGCCGGATGAGGAAGAGCAGCTCCCCTTTCATGAGAGCGACGAGTATTACGGGGAGGGCAATCCCCAGACCGACGCGGTGAAGTATGAATCTGACCTGGTGGCGTTTAAGCCCATGACCGATATTGTGGTCATCGGAAACGCCTGCGCCCCCAAGGGCAAAAAGGCCTATCACCTGGACGTGTCCTGCCAGGTGGGGGACGCAAAAAAGACCTTACGGGTGTTTGGGAACAGGCGTGTCTACGTCACTGGCACCGGCATCGCCTTTTCCGACCCCGAGCCCTTTGAGGAACTGCCCACCCATTACGGGCTGGCCTACGGGGGAATGGACGAACAGTCCGAGGACGACATGCAGTATGCCTACTTGAAAAACCCAGTGGGAAAGGGATTCATTGTCAGAAAGAACCCGGCCGCTTTGCAGGATCTTCCCCTGCCTAACCTGGAGGACCCGGCCAAACTCCTGACCCCCGGCAACCTGGTCCTCCAGAAGTTCGAGAACTGGAAGCAGTACCCCGAACCCGCAGGCCTCGGGTACACCGGCCGGAATTTCTACCCCAGGTATACCTTGAGCGGATTGCCGCCGGACGCTTACCAGGAAAATGAGATCATCCGGCAGCAGCATATGCAGCAGATGCCGGAAATCGGGACAACTCCTTCTTCCCAGCCCCCGCCTTCAACACCCTTGATGAATTATCAGTTTTTCAATGGGGCGTCTCCTGGACTGCAGCTCCCTTACCTGAATGGTGCCGAGGACATTTCTCTGGTATACATGGATCCCGACCATCCCCAGTTCAGCTTCCAGCTGCCCGGCGACCGGCCCTCCGCCTGGCTGGACGCGGGAGAAGGCCCCGAAGAGATGCAGATGGTCCTGCATACCGTGGAAGTCCTTAAGGGATCGAACCAGCTGGCCATGGTGTGGAGAGGCAGCGCTTACTACGGCGGCCCGGAGGCCATGGAGGAGTTTGAGGCGTTTGAGTTTGGGGTGGAGGCCTAGGATTGCGGATTGAGGTGTGTGGTATGAGGTATGAGGAAAGAAGCGTCACCCTGCCTGCCCTGCGTAGCTTTAGCGAAGCGGGGAG
>JBHPJW010000156.1:0-3656 GCA_042567505.1 Fibrobacterota bacterium | reverse complement strand
AACATGAAAAAACTTATTGGATAGTTCACTAGTAGTTATATTGTTAAATATTTTCATTTAACTTAGGAATCTCCTACAGTGGACTTTCACCAAATAAATCTGCACCCATGCCGGGCGTACACAATCGAAATGCACCAGACCAAACCCTCTTTTATTAGTTTTTATTAGGAGGGCTTGGCAGGTGATTTCAGACGTTAAATGTGGCGTTCATTATGATAAGAAATAAAATAGAACCGAATGCTAAGCATCTAATAGAAAAAAGAAGATGCTTCGCCGGGACAGTTTATATTTCCACCCTTTTTATAGTTCTTTAAAAAAAGAAATCATAGTTTTATATTTGGTCATATAGCCAAATAGTGGAGAGTGATTATGGCAAAAAAAACCATAGACAAGCGAAAACAGGCCAGCCTGGAGGCCAAGGCTGCCGTGATTAAAGCTATCGCACACCCAACTCGGCTTTTCATTGTAGAAGAACTTGCCCAAGGCGATAAATGCGTCTGTGAGATTACCGATATGCTTGCGGTGGATACATCTACGGTTTCCAAACATCTGTCTGTGCTTAAAAATGCCGGTGTGTTGGAAGATGAGAAAAGGGGACTCATGGTTTATTATCATCTCAGCATGCCCTGTATCCTCAAATTCATAGGATGTATCGAGTCCGCGTTAAAACAACGGGTAAAAGCGCAATTGGAGTTGGTTAAATAATTTTTTTGAATCAATTAGCCATGAATTGGAAAATCGAATATAAACCGCTTCTGGTTATCCTTGGGGTATTTCTTATTTTTTTCTTTTTACCTGCCGGGTCGGCAAGGTTCGATAATGCAATTACCGAAGCGCTCCAACTTGCCAAATGGTATGCCATAGAGCATGTAATTCTCTGTCTGATACCAGCATTTTTTATCGCGGGGGCCATATCCGTTTTTGTAAGCCAGACGTCGGTCATGAAATATTTTGGAGCCGGGGCCAATAAAATTGTATCCTACGGCGTCGCCTCTGTGTCAGGCACTGTCCTGGCGGTATGCTCTTGCACGGTTCTACCTCTCTTTGCCGGTATATATCGAATGGGTGCGGGCATTGGTCCTGCCTCGGCCTTTTTGTATTCCGGCCCGGCCATCAACGTCCTGGCTATAATCCTGACAGCACGGATTCTCGGCGCGCCACTGGGCATCGCCAGGGCCCTTGGAGCTGTGATGTTCAGTATTCTGCTGGGACTCTTGATGCAATTCCTGTTCAGGAAAGAAGATAAAGAAGAAGTCCAGGCCCAGATGCATTTGCCGGAACCGCAGGAAACAAGGCCATTATGGAAAACTTCCGTCTATTTCGCGGTAATGGTTTCGATTCTGGTCTTTGCCAACTGGGGCAAGCCGGTTGATGCCACAGGTGTATGGCATTCCATATACCAGTCAAAATGGATTATAACCAGCCTGCTGACACTAGGCCTGGGTACTATTCTTTTCTTCTGGTTTCATCTGGCCTTGTGGAAACTCCTGGTGCCGGCTGTTCCGGCGGCAATTCTGGTGCTTATATACGGACATGAGCCACTGATACCATTTTCTGTGGGAATTATCGGCTTCTCTTTTATCATAAGCCGGGAAAAAGGTGAAACTGGCGAGTGGTTCTCCTCTTCCTGGGGGTTTGTCAAGCAAATTCTGCCTTTGCTTTTTTATGGGATCCTTATAGCGGGATTTCTACTGGGCCGACCAGGAAATGAGGGTATCATTCCTTCGGATTGGATAAGCAAAGCAGTGGGTTCCAATTCCATCGGGTCGAACATGTTCGCGGCGGTAGCCGGGGCTTTCATGTATTTCGCAACGCTCACGGAAGTACCAATACTCCAGGGCCTTATAGGTAACGGCATGGCTGAAGGCCCGGCGCTGGCGCTGCTCCTTGCCGGACCCGCGCTTTCACTTCCGAACATGCTGGTTATCCGCAGTGTGTTGGGAACCAAAAAGACTGTTGTCTTCATATGCCTGGTAATAATCATGGCCACATCAGCCGGTTTGATATATGGAAATATCTTATAAACGATTGCTTACATTTATGAAAGGAGACAGACGATGAAAAAAATCCTAATTCTCGGGACCGGCTGCCCCAAATGCAACGCCCTAGCACAGGCTTCCGAAGCGGCGGCAAAGGAACTCGGAATTGAATATGAATTGGAGAAAGTAAGCGACATCAATGAAATCACCAAATTCGGCGTGATGATGACACCCGCTCTTGTCGTGGATGGTGAAGTTAAATCATCTGGAAAAGTGCCGAATCCAAATGAAATAAAATCACTTATCAATCAATAACACAGAATTTAACACCGGGAAAGGAGGACAATAGTAATGAAACACTTTTACACGTTAGCTTCAGCCACCTTAGTTGCAGTCAGTCTATTAATGACAGTCTCAAGCTGCCAGGAGAAAAACAAACCCGGCAGCGAAACAGCCGACGACAAGTCATTGAAAAGCAATACAACGGTTACCCGGGACGAAAAAACAAAGCCGGGACCGGCTATTGGCAGCAGTGTTATCAAAGTCCGGTATTTTTATTCGGATTCCTACAGGTGCGCATCCTGCAGGAAGATAGAAGCATATACCAAAGATGCGGTAAAAGCAATATTCAGCAACGAATTACAGGCCGGAAAGATGGAATTTTCACTTGTAGATATTGATAAAGAAGAGAATAAACCGGCAGTGGAGAAATACAAGCTGTTCACCAAATCTGTTATCGTCTCGGAATTTTCCGGGGACCAGGAAATCAAATGGCAGAACCTTGATAAAGTATGGACCCTTCTGGGAGACGAAGTAGCCTTTAAGGCATACATCGTCAATGAGATCAAGTCATACCTATAAAGCCTGATTTGGCGAATGGAATACCTATTTGATATTGGCATGGCTGTCTGGCTGGGAATCCTCACCTCTATAAGCCCCTGCCCCCTAGCCACCAACATCGCGGCCATATCCTTTATCGGACGACAGGTGGAGGATTCCCACGGGATGTTTATGGGCGGATTGGCCTATACTCTGGGAAGGACATCGACTTACATCGTTCTGGGGGCTGTTCTGGTAACCAGTGCCCATGCAGTACCGGGTGTCTCCATGTTCCTCCAGACCAAATTCAAGCTGGTAATAGGCCCCCTTCTCATCATTACCGGGATTATTCTTTTAGGATTAGTTCCCGTAAAATTCGGGGAAGGCCTCATTTCCCACACAGCTCAAACCAAGCTTGCTAAAAGCGGTTTGTGGGGCGCTTTGCTTTTGGGACTCATTTTCGCTTTAGCTTTCTGCCCGGTATCCGCCGCTCTCTTTTTCGGCAACACCCTCGGCCTGGCTGCCAAACACGGCTCACAGATCCTGCTTCCCTCAATGTACGGGCTGGGGACGGCCCTGCCGGTCATCACCTTCGCCTGGATTATAGCCTTCAGCGCCAAAGCGCTGGGCAATTCCTTTAACCGGGTGCAGACTGTTGAAAAATGGGTGCGGAAAATCAGCGGTTTAATATTTATCGGGGCGGGTATATATCAATTTTACTAAAGGAAAAAATATATCAGAAACAGAAAATTTAGATGAAAATTAAGGGGGATGTACTTTTCAAAAATAATACAAACCGGGATATATGAATTATATTTGAGAATAATGAATGAACGCACATTTAACAAAAATAGAATT
>JBHPJW010000155.1:0-3694 GCA_042567505.1 Fibrobacterota bacterium | reverse complement strand
ATATTCAAAGCCAGAATGATTTTTTTCAAATGGCCGTCCACGATTTGCGATCTCCTCTTTCCGCTATGATCTGCTATTCGGAATTGTTAATGGATGGAGTTCTGGGCGGATTAAAGGGGGAAAGCATGGCCCCCATTAAGATCATTCACCAGAACTGTCAGTTTTTAATTAACATGGTAAACGACCTGCTGGATTCCGCACAACTTGAGGCCGGCAAAAAGAAGTTGAAGCTTGTTCGCGCGAATTTAAGCAATATTATAAAAAAAGTAATGCGGTCATTGGACGGATTGGCCAGAGCAAAAGGGATTGCTGTCAATTCTTTTCTAAAAGACATACCTGATGTTTTTATTGATCCGGAAAAGATGGAAAGAGTTTATATCAATCTTTTGGGAAATGCTATTAAATTCACCAAACCCAACGGTAGAATTATTATCAAATGTTTCCGCAAGGGAAATTTTATTGTTTTCTCTATCCAGGATACAGGTCCGGGAATTTCTGAAAAAGATCTGCAGAAAATATTTAAGAAATTCAGTATTGGTGATGACAGCAGCATTACGGGAAAAGGACATGGATTGGGTCTTGCTATTACAAAATCGTTTGTGGAAATGCATGGGGGAAGAATTTATGTGAAATCAGAAAGGCATAAAGGATCAACCTTCATCGTTCATTTACGCGTTGAGAAAAGACTTGAACCGTTGGAAAAAGGTTCTGGGAAAAAAACAGTCATCTTAGATTTAGCCCGTGATTTCCCTGGATTGAAGGCCATAAGGGGAGTTAAACACACCACCGTAAAGTATTTTGACTCAGAGAAGGAATGGCTGAAAGAATTCGCGAAAATCAACTGTTCCTGTTTTATTATAAACGACAATCATAATTATAGGTACTTGGGCAGGAACGTCTTGTCTTTTTTTACTAACCGACAATCAAAACGCACTCCTTGCTTTGTACTGGTTCCCGAAATCCATGCCGAAGAAGAAATGCATATGATGGAAAACCTGAACTTTTTCATTGTGAAAAAACCGGTTTCCATTTCCAAACTTCTTAAACGGATTGAAGCGGCCCTGAGCAGGGATAGAAGAAGACCTCTCTAGGGAATTTGGAATATGCTCGGTATCAGAAGAAACTCGCTTTCATACAAAACCACCCTGATCTATGTGGTGCTGGCGGTCATCATTATTTCAGTTTTCAATTTCATTATATGGGAAAACCAGTCCGACCTTATTATTGAAAATCAGAAATTGACTATTGAAGCAACCTCTTTAAAGTTGAAAAGAATCGTACAGGGGTCCATCCAGAACAGGAAGAATGCAAACTTGAAAAGGACCTTTGAGAGTATTGCTGACAGAGCTCTGAAACAGGGAATAATTCAAACGGTGGTATATTCTGAATCCGGGAACATTCTTTATAGCTGGGAGCCGATGAGGACCTACATGGCCGCTGACACTCGTGAACTGGTTCTTATCAACAGAAGCATTGCCAGGTATGAGCTGGAGAAGAAACAGTTTTTACACAGGACAGATGTATCCCGGGGGACCATAAGCCTTTATCTGCCCGCTCCTGTTTCAAGGGGAACGGAGTTGGCCGTTGTCAAGTTTGTGCTACCGCTCTTGGAATTGACGGAAAAGAAGAACGAGGTCTTGCGGATTTGCCTATTAGTGGCGCTGTTTGTGTGCGCATTGCAGATCGTGATGGCACTTTTTTTAAGACGGATGATTATTAATCCCATATCCAAATTAGTGGAAATGACGATAAAAGTTTCACAGGGAGACCTGAACCAGCAGATGTCAGTAACGCAGAATGATGAGTTAGGGATATTAACTAAAGCTTATAATGAAATGGTGGTTAATTTACGGAAGATGCAGGAGGAGGCAAAGGGCGCTAATCCCCTCACCGGATTGCCGGGGAACCTGGCTATCATGAATACTATTGACAGAAGATTGAATAATAAAGAGGAAATTGCTGTGATTTACGGCGACCTGGATAATTTCAAAGCTTATAACGATAATTACGGACTTAATAAAGGGGATCAGGCAATTTTGCATTGCCGGGATTCTTTGCTGACGGCCGCACGTGAGTGCGGAAGAAAAAAGGTCTTTATCGGTCATGAGGGCGGAGATGATTTTGTGGTGGTGGCTCCGTTTGATATGTGGGAGACTTTATGCAAGAATATCGTGAGTGCTTTCGACAAGGGTGTGGCCGGTTTTTACAACGAACAGCATAATGAGCAGGGATATATGGACGCCAGGGACCGGCAGGGAAATGAGGTTAAATATCCGTTAATGAGCCTTTCGCTGGCGGTGGTAAGCAATCATTTCCGGCCTGTCAGGGACCATCGCACCCTCATTGCCTGGGCAAGTGAAATGAAAAGAATGGTAAAGAAGATGGAAGGGAGTTCTTTCGCAATAGACAAGAGAAGGTACTAGCATGACCGATCCTGCCCGTAGCGACCTGACGGATTATTTCTACACTCTCAACCCTGTTTTACTGCTCATTGCTTTTGTTGTGTTCAGCCTCTACGTAAATAACGTTATTATTAAGTTCCGTTTGCATGAGCTTGACGCTGCTTTATCGAGGTTGTCAGAACGGGAGAGCACGGAGCATGCTCTTAATATCCTTGGCCGGTTTCAAATCATTAAAGACAGGATGGTAAACCCTCATGTCATGGATGAGGACCTTAGACAGGAAATCAAATTTCAGTCTCTCTCACAAATCGAATTGTTAAGACATAAGGAATTTAAAATAACTTTTTCGGATAGGGTAATAGGAAAATTGATATCCGGAGTACGGTTTGTTCTAGGTAAAGACTTAAGGACCGGAGCGGTGGTCAGCAGTACATCCCGGAAAGAACTTGAAGGAGCATATTTTCATGAAAGGCGCCGGAATTATGAAAAAGCACGAATAAATTATCAAGCCATTCTTTCAAACCGGAACCAGAATCTTGGGCCGAACCTCAGGGCTACTATTTTGTTGCATCTGGGATTCTGTCAAACGCTACTAGGCGATTATAAAGGCGCCAAAAGCAGTCTGCAAAAAATAACAGGAAGCAGAATTTTTTACGGAACGGAAAACTGGAAAGTAGCATGGCAGATTCTTGAAGAAATCAGGAATCTGGAGCGAAAAGCAAACGCTGTCAGTGAGCGGGAATTGGCCGAAGGAGAGAAAGGAAGGGAAATGTACCTTCTGGGGAATTACCAGAAGGCCATTTCCCACCTGGATACTTACCTGAGGACTACCGAAGAACAGGGAGAGAAAGTAAGGGAAAAAAAATACCTGCTGGGGAGAGCCAATGAGGATGCGGGGAAAACAGAACAAGCTATACAGCATTACCGGGATCTGATAACGTCTGCTCCACGCTCAAAGTGGGCGAAAAAAGCCAATCGGCGCTTATACGTACTGGGCAGGTTTTATTCACACAACAAGCAATTAACCAAAGTGGCTGAGGAAAACAGCAAGTTTTATGGAGATTCTTCTTTTATCAAGGACATGGAGTTATTCGAAAAACTTGAACATGGTGTGAAGAAAGAGGCGGGTGAAACAGTGGAACCGGATTCTACAGAAAGGAAAACCGCAGGAAAAATAAACAACCGGGATGCAGCCACTGCCATTCAAGCGCAAAAAGATTCATTGTCTGAAGAAACCAGGAGAGAGAAGTCTAAGAAGCTGGATAAAAAATCCCAGGAAATCCTCAATATGC
>JBHPJW010000154.1:0-3701 GCA_042567505.1 Fibrobacterota bacterium | reverse complement strand
CCTATCATGACGTACGCTGGAATGACGAACCCATGACCCCGGGCTCGCCGATTGAAAAAGAAGTCCAGGAACTGCTGGGACAGAAAGTGTCCTGGTCGGCCCCTCATATCAAGGGGGAAGGCAGGAAGACCTGGGTAGATGTGGCTACTGAGGAGGTGGAATGATGAAAAAGTCCCAGAATATCGCGGACTTCGGGAAAAACGGTGATCGCGTTTTAACCACGGTTGAAAAAGAGGACCTGCCTCCTCTGCCTCCTCCTTATGATAAGGTTGAGAAAGAAAAAGAGTGGAAACAGATATCCGCTGAGAAACGCCAGGAAGTTACCTGCAACCTGGACGGTTTCGTAGGCCTGAGCCTGCCTGTCCCCAAAGACAAAAAAGAGGAGCAGGAGTTGGTTGACAAGTTCGCGGCCGGACTCGGCAAGCTGTTGACCAGGGAAAACAACTGGGGGTTTCTGCAGCCGCTTACCCTGACCCTGGAGTACTGCGCCAAGTGCCAAACCTGCAGCGACGCCTGTCCGGTCTATATGGAAAGCGGGAAAAATGATGTATACCGCCCCACATACCGTTCGGAAGTCTGGAGACGGTTGGTAAACAAGTATGTGAAAAAAGGCTCAAAGCTCATGGCCAAACTGAAGCACGGCGATATCGACTTAAACTGGACGACCATATCCCGGCTGTATGAGCTCTGCTACCGCTGCACCATGTGCCGGCGCTGCGCCCAGGCCTGCCCCATGGGAGTGGACAACGCCCTGGTAACCCATGAATTGCGCAAGATGTTCAGCCAGGAGCTTGGCTGGGCTCCTACGGAGCTCCACGACAAAGGGACGGTGCTTCAGCTCAAGGTGGGCTCCTCAACCGGGATGAGCCAACTGGTGGTCAAAGACAATATGGAGTTTGTCGATGAGGACTTCAGTGAGATTACCGGGCTTAAGGCTGAGACCCAATGGGACAAGGAGGGCGCTGACGTACTCCTGATTCATAACGCTGGAGAGATTATGGCCTGGCCGGAAAACCCGGCCGCTTTTGCCATCATTCTCAATGCCGCGGGAGTCAACTGGACCCTTTCTTCCGAGGAACCCAGCTATGACGGCGTTAATTACGGGCTCTTTTACGATGACTTTCAGTTGGCTCGTATAGCGCTCAAGCACGCGGCCACGGCCAAGAAGCTCAAAGTTAAGAAGATCCTGATGGGGGAGTGCGGGCACCAGCATAAGGCCATGATGACCATATCAGACCGGATTCTGGTGGGGGACATGAACGTCCCCAAGGAAAGCTGCATTCCCTTCCTGGAGGAGATTGTATTCAGCGGAAAGATAAAATTCGATCCGTCTAAAAATGATTTCCCAGTGACCTTGCACGATCCATGCAATATTACCAGGAACCTCGGCATTGTGGAACCGCAGAGACGGATTCTGCGTCACCTGTGCCCCCAGTTCAGGGAGATGACTCCCCACGGAGTTGAGAATTACTGCTGCGGGGGAGGAAGCGGTTTCGCCATCATGTCCGGCAATAATTTCGCTGACTGGCGCGTGAGCGTTTCCGGCCGCAGGAAATTCAAGCAGATCCTGGACGCCTTCAGCGACCAGCCGGGCCCGGAAGTAAAAAAATATATATGCGCCCCCTGCTCCAACTGCAAGGGACAGATGCGCGATATCCTAGAATACTACCAGGCCGGGGAACATTCCAGTATTATTTACGGCGGACTGGTTGAGTTGATAGTGAATGCCATGGTGGATATTAAAGAACCGTTTATTAAGTGGGAACAAGAATAGCAGAAAGGGAAAACACATGAATGTAAATAAAAAAAAGATTCTGGTTGTTGATGATGAACCGGATGTGGTCAAGTATTTAAGCTCGCTTCTGGAAGACAACGGCTTTTCAGTAGTAATAGCCGGAGACGGCCGAGAAGGGATGGATGCCGTGGGGCGGGAACAACCGGATCTGATATCTCTGGACATCACCATGCCCAATGAAACCGGAGTGCGTATGCTTAAAAACCTCCAGGAAGATCCGGTAACCAAAGATATTCCTGTGGTAGTGGTGACCGGGGTGGACGCCTCATTCAAGAATTTTATTGAGAACAAACAGAAGCAGATAAGTCCTCCCGCCGCGTATTTCGAAAAGCCGATAGACAAGGAAAAATTCATCAAAGAAATAAACAAACTGTTGACAAGGTAAGAGGACCGTTCAACAGAAACTGTCTCGGAAGAGAATCTGCGGAGGTTCTTTCCAGGCCGGGCATTCTGGAGAATGTATGTAATAGGTTCCTGAAAAAGGTCAAATACAAGCGCGTATTATTTTTGATAGAATCGAGTTGAAATTGCGAAAAGGCCCTGTCTTTTTGCAGGGAAGGCTTATAAACCACTCATAAGTAACTATATTGGGTACTACTAAGGTCTTTAGACGTGAATATGGTTGTTGCAGAATCAGAATCTCAGACTTGGCTTTTTTCAGCGCTTTTTCATCAAAGCCCCTTAAACATCGCTGTTGTCGACAGGGAGTATAATATCCTGGAAGCCAACAGTAAGTTTAAGGAGTATTTTGGCGAGTGGAAGAATAAAAAATGCTATCAGGTTTATAAATCTGGAACATCCCCATGTCCCGATTGCAAGGCAAGGGCGACATTTAAAGATAAGAAAGTCAGGATTCATGAAGAAGAAGGGTATAATGCCAAGGGAGATCCCGCGCATTATTTAGTTCATACTTCGCCTGTCATCGATCCTGACGGAACCGTAACACACATAATCAAGAGGTCTCAGAACGTGACTGATGTATCCCATCACCACCGGGAGCATCAGATTCTCTTTGAGCGGTCTCCATGTTATATAGCCGTACTGGACCGTAACTTTAAAGTGGTCCGCGCTAATGAAAAACTGCGGGAAACCTTTGGCGAGTGCAGGGGAAAATTCTGCTATGAAGTGCTAAAAAAACAAAATCGTGTTTGTGAGAACTGTCCAACGGAAATGAGCTTTCAGGACGGCAAAGAGCATACCTCTACTCATATTGGCATTGATAAAGACGGCAATGAGACTCATTATGTGGTAACGACCACGCCGCTTACAAAGGGAAAAGGAGGCAGTTCCCTTGTTATGGAGATTTTAACCGATGTCACCCAGATTAAGATTCTGGAAAAAGAGAAGCTCGAGGCGGAGCGTCTGGCGGCGGTGGGCCAGACGGTCGCCGGTTTGGCGCACAGCGTTAAAAACATTCTTATGGGAGTTGAGGGAGGGATGTATATAGTCGGTTCTGGAATAAAGAAAGGCGACAAGGAGAGGATGGAAGAAGGATGGGATATGCTTAAAAGGAACATCGAGAAAGTTACCATGCTGGTAAAGGATTTTCTCGGATTCGCCAAGGGAAGAAAGCCCTCCGTGAAATTGGTCCCTCCCAACAGCCTCATAGATGAGATAATTGAATTATACCAGGGAACGGCGCAAAGTCTCGGTATTGAATTAATAAACTGTTCGGAGTCAGGCATCAAACCGGCGCCTCTGGACAGGGACGGCATTCATACCTGCCTGACAAATCTGATATCAAATGCCATCGACGCCTGCGAAATAAGCAGTAAGCCGGAAAGCAAGGTGAAAATCAGGGTGAGGGAAGTCGCCAAAGTAATTATTTTTGAGGTCTCCGATGATGGTTGCGGCATAGATTATGATATCAAGCACAAGGTGTTCACCACCTTTTTTACCACCAAAG
>JBHPJW010000153.1:0-3739 GCA_042567505.1 Fibrobacterota bacterium | reverse complement strand
TTGGAGAAATTGACGGCCACATAGCCCGCAAAAGCTGCGAAGCCATGTTTACGCTGCGCAATATGGCGGAGGAAAAGGCCCATTTTTTAATCGACCTTAATGAAGGCGGAAAGACCACATCAGAAGCGAGAACTGTCTTCAAGGAATTTACGGAACAGCATGTCGATGGGAAGTTGGCGTTTTTCGGGATGCACCCCGTAGCCAAGATACTGGCCTCATTTTTCATGGGCCTGATCAGGAAAAAAAACATGAAGTTTTTTAAAACA
The DNA here is from genome assembly GCA_042567505.1 of Fibrobacterota bacterium. Classification (GTDB taxonomy): domain Bacteria; phylum Fibrobacterota; class Fibrobacteria; order UBA11236; family JADFYW01; genus JBHPJW01. The sequence goes on along the minus strand of JBHPJW010000153.1, from coordinate 3,473 downwards.
GAAGAGGACGCGCTCGCGTGGATCAATGGCAAAAAGTGATTGAGGCAAAGGACAAAAGCGAAGCAGCATGAATTATGAAATAAGCATAAGTATTCTGGTTCTTCTGGGCGCCGTGATCATGGTTCTCTCAATCAGGAGAACAGAAGAAATATTGTTCCTGCTCAAGGACAGAAAAAACAAACGGCATTGGAAATGGCTGCTCTTTCTGATGGTATTCTTCCTGGCGGGATATGTGGGGACGGTCATTCTTGTGCTTGCAGGACGCACCCAATTGCTGGTCCTTACCATAGGGATGGTCTTTTTCTTCGGCGCCGTGTTTGTGTATCTGGTCACCAGGGCCAGCCGTTTCACCATTCACGGCCTTCTCAGGACCACCGTCTCAGCGGCCAGGCTGAAACATGAACTGGCTGAGCGCAAAAGAGCAGAGGAAAAGCTGCGGGAATCCACTCTTGAGATTGAGTACGTAAACCAGAGGATTGAACAAATCCTGGATGTCATCCAAAACGTAGCCAGGGGAAAATACCATGTACAGTGCGAAGGTTCCGGAAATAATGATCATTTCGATTCCCTGGCCGCGGGGATAAACATGATGATGGAGTCCATCGAATACGGGCTCAAACAGGCGCGGCAGCTGGCGGAAAAGGCCGAAGCCGCCAGCATAGCCAAGAGCGAGTTCCTGGCCAACATGAGCCATGAGATCCGCACACCGCTCAACGGCGTCCTGGGCATGACCAGGCTCCTGACCGACACCCCTCTGTCGGAAGAGCAGACGGACTACCTCAACCGGGCCAGGAACAGCGGTGAGCATCTACTGGGGCTCATCAACGACATCCTGGACTTCTCCAAGATAGAAGCAGGCAGAATGGACCTGGAAAGCATCGCCTTTGACCTGCGGATCACCATAGAAAACACCGCCGAACTGCTTTCTGTGAGGAGCGCCGAAAAGGGGCTGGAGCTGATAAACCGCATCGACCCCGGCGTGCCGGCCTATGTGCAGGGTGATCCCGGCAGGCTGCGCCAAATCATCATAAACCTGGTTGACAACGCCATAAAATTCACCGGCCAAGGCCAGGTTGAAATCAACACCGCCCTGGAAAAGGAAGATGATAATACCGCCTTAGTAAAGTTTTCGGTTACTGATACGGGGACAGGTATTGACAAAGACAAGCAAAGGGCCATCTTCGATTCATTCACTCAGGCGGACAGCTCCATCACCCGCAAGTTCGGCGGGACCGGACTGGGACTGGCCATCTGCAAATATCTGGCCCGGGCCATGGGCGGCGCTATTGGGCTTACCAGCAAGCCGGGAGAAGGCTCCACGTTCTGGTTTACGGCGCGGTTTGAGAAAAAGGACCCGTCCCCCGCCCCGTTTATGAAGTCTTTAAACGGCGTCAGGGTGCTGGTGGTGGATGACAATGAAACCAACCGGGTATACCTGGGGGGCCTGCTTGACGGGTGGGGATGCGAACATGAGGAAACGTCAAACGCGGAGGAGGCTCTGGAAAAACTCCAGGCGGCCGCGCTGTCAAACAGGGCCTTTCAGGTAGCGCTTATAGACAAACAGATGCCGGGGACCGGCGGGTTCGAGCTGGCCCGTATGATCCAGGCGGACCCTGCCCTGAGCGGAACGCCTCTAATCCTGCTTACTTCCAATCCGGCCAGGGGCGACAGCCAGGAAGTCAAGAAGCTGGGATTTGTGGGCTACCTGTGCAAACCCCTGAGGGAAAGAGAACTGCGCGGCGCCATCTCCATGGTCCTGGGCCGCGAAGGAAAAAAAGAACCCGCGGCCTCCAGGCAGGAACTGGTGACACGCCACAGTCTGACCGAAGGTGAGAAACAGTCCAGGCGGATCCTGCTGGTGGAGGATGACACCACCTCCAGAATATTCGCCCTGGCCATTCTTAAGAAACTCGGCTTCAGGCCTGATTGGGCGGGCAACGGTAAAATTGCTGTGGATAAATTCCGTGAGACTGGATTCGACCTTATTTTCATGGACTGCCAGATGCCGGAGATGGACGGCTACACAGCGACCGGGAGGATAAGGGAGATAGAGGAGTCAGGGGTCAGGAGTCAGGAGTCAGGAGTCAGTGATCAGAGGAAAGAAGCCATAGATCATTCAGATCATTATCCTCAATCAATGACTAATGACGCGTCGACCGGTCCACAGGAACGGGGTATCAGGGAGACGCAAATTACACCTGACTCCCCATCCCGGGTACCCATCGTAGCCATGACGGCCCACGCCCTCCAGGGCGAACGGGAAAAATGCCTGGCAGCGGGCATGGATGATTACATCACCAAGCCGTTTGAACCGGACGATTTCACCGCAATGATTGAAAAACACCTCATGTCAAAAATTACTAAGTAAAATCAATATAAAATACTGGATAAATACAGGAATTACTAATAACAGCTATTTCAGGCTGCTTTTAGCGATATATCGTGATATTTGTAAATTGTATTGACTATTTTCCCGTTTTCTATATCATGATAGTGATGACACCAAGGGCTCTGGGGCCGGTAACTCTAGAGAGGATAAAAAAAGAAACAAAGGGAGTGTCTATTCGTTCTGGAAATTTCCTTTACCCTGACACCGCTATTCCGCTGAGGGTCTGGTAAGGATGATGGGAGATGAACGGAAACCTAATTAAGCCCCAAGGACGTGAAAACTGCAGCTCCCTGAATCTCTTTTTTTACATCTTCCAATAGGTCGGGTATGGTTTCCACTTCCAGGCCGAGATCATACCAGGCGCCCTGGTTGAATCCCTCGGGCATGCTCTCTCCGGGTTCAAAATTTCCTGTGCTGGAAACAGCGAAATCGGCAATATGGATAATCTGGCAGAGATGTTTGTAGGCCGGATCGCATTTATCCGGCTCATGATGAAACCTGACCGTTTCACATATAAAAGCGGGGAAATTCCATTTCTCCAACAATTTCCTGCCTATTTCACCATGATCAATACCCAAAGCCTTTTTTTCAATTTCAATAATTTGCCCCGCTTCATTCTTGCTGATGTCGCACACCGTTCTATACTCTGATTCAAAAAACTGGTCCAGAATCAGTATGCCCACGTCATGAAACAGTCCGGCGGTGAACGCGTCCGTGTGTTTTGTCTTATCCTGCCCCTTTAATTGAATCAGGATTTTAGTGCTCATGGCGACTCCTATGCAGTGTTTCCAGAATTCACTCAAGTCAATGAGGCCGGAGGTCTTGATAAATAGTTTCATGGTTCCGAAAGCTATACATATTTTTCGCACTTCCACAAATCCCAATCTGGCAATGGCCTGTTTTATATTGCCTATCTGGTTTCCCATGGGATTGTAATAGGTGGAATTCGCCATTTTAAGTATTGCCGCGGAAACGGACGGATCATACTTTACAATCCTGGCAATATCAGCGGCCGATGAATCCGGGTTCTCGATCTCACTCATCAATTTCCGGGCAGTTTCAGGAAATACGGGGAGATTTTCCA
>JBHPJW010000151.1:0-3796 GCA_042567505.1 Fibrobacterota bacterium | reverse complement strand
CCCCCCTGTCTAACCACATAGCATTACCGGCCTGAAACATCCACTTTGGACTCAGAACAGCTCTGAGGTCCAAAATGGAATCAAAAAAGAAGCATTGCTGCTGCTGCGGACGGATTTTCATCCCACACCCAAGGCTGGGAGACCGGCAGAAGACATGTGGCCGGGAAAGTTGTAAAAAAGCCCTCAACAGGAAAAGCCAGAAGGCCTGGAGAGCCCGAAATCCTGAATGTTCCAAAGGCCGGTATCCGTCCGTCAAAGCCTGGAGAGCCAAAAACCCCGGCTATCAGCGGGAATGGCGGAAGAGGCGGCGTGAGATACAAAACTCGATACCCAACCTAAGTCCAATGAAATCAATACGTTGCCTGGTGCCGGTAAATTTGCTCAAAAACGAGATACAAAATTCGATACTGGAGCTAACCCCAATAGATTCCGCCACTTACAAAGCCAGGTACGGAACCTGAGATACAAAATTCGATAGGATACTTTCCTGGAAGGCGTTAGCTTATGAACCACTGAAAATGATAGAGACGGTAGAGACAAACAGCCTTGACCTAAGGTACGCTGACCTTCGGCTAAGAGACCGGCGCAAGGAGCAGGCACTGCTTTCCTCCATTCTGGAACAGGGCATCCTGGACCCATTATACGTGATAAAACGCCCGGAAGCGGAAACCTGTGTTCTACTGGACGGGTTCAAGCGTTGCCAATGCGCGGGAAAACTGGGGCTGACTGAAGTGCCGGTTGTGGTTTTGGACAACAATGAAGCCATGGGCATCCTGAAGCTTATCCGGCTTTCTTCCTCCAAGGGCATGATGCCGCTGGAGGAGGCTGCCCTGGTGGATGAACTGCACCAGCGACACGGGTTGAGCGCGGATGAGATATCGAGACGCCTGGAACGCTCGGTTACCTGGGTCAGCGTGCGGCTGGGCATGCTGGTTGAAATGAGCACGGAAGTCCGGAAAAAGATATTTTCCGGCGCATTTCCGGTGAGGTCGTACATGTACACCCTGCGTCCCTTTACGCGCGTAAAGAACGGAAACTCCAGGAAGGAGGTGGAATCGTTCGTTCAATGTGTGTCCGGCAGGCGCTACAGCACCCGTGACATAGACTTGCTGGCGGAAGCCTGGTTCAAGGGAGGAAAGATGCTCAAGGATCAGATGCGGGAAGGTAACCTGGACTGGACCCTGCGGCAGTTGAAAGATAAGCGGGCTGAGCCCGCCTCCCCATGTCCTGACATGAATGAAACTGAATCAAAGGTCATCTCCAACCTGGAAATAATTACTGCCTGCATATTTAGGCTCAACCACGGGCTTAAGGAGATGAAAACTGGCAGCGATGAGTTTATTCATCGGGGCCGTAAAAGAGCAGGCAGGCTGATGGACCTGTTGGATGATTTCAAGACAACACTTCAGGAGTTTTATGATAGATGCGGACAAAAGGCAGGCCGTCCTGACCTTGTTCAAGTCGGGAAAGAGTAAAAAGCACATAGCCCGTCTGCTGGAGGTGGACATAAAGACCGTACGGCAGATAATCAGGGACGGCGGAAATACCAATTCATTGAAACCCCGCAGCGACAACATAGATGTTGATGATGAGCTTTTGAAAAGCGTCTATCATCAATGTGATGGTTTCAGGCAGAGAGTTCACGAGGTCCTCTCCGAAGAGCACGGACTTGAGATAGCCTATTCCACACTTACCAGAAAGATAAGGGAAGCGGGACTGGGACACAAAGTTTCTTCCCGCAGCTGTCATGAGCCTGACGTCCCCGGCGATGAGATGCAGCAGGACACCTCTCCTTATACCCTGATGATAGGCGGAGTGAAAACCAAGGTAATCTGTTCGGGACTGTACCTTCGCTATTCCAAGATGAGATACATAAGTTTTTACCGGCGGTACGATCGTTTTGCCATGAAGTGTTCCATGGAGGAGGCACTCAGGTTCTGGGGATACAGCGCAAGTCACTGCATTATCGACAACACCAGCCTGGCTATCTGGTACGGCAGCGGCTCCCGGGCGGTCTTCGTTCCAGAGATGGTTAACTTCGCCAGAAACTACGGCTTTGAGTGGAAGGCCCATGAGATAGGCCACCACAACCGCAAGGCGGGCAAGGAAAGGAATTTCCGGACTGTGGAAACCAACTTTTTCCCGGGCCGCAGCTTCAAAAGCCTTGAAGATCTCAACGAACAGGCATTCCAGTGGGCCACGGACAGGTACGCCAAAAGACCGCAGGCAAAAACCGGGCTTATTCCCATAGACACCTTTGAACATGAAAAGCCTTACCTTTTCAAACTACCTGAATACATATCCCCTGTTTGCCGGCCCCATAACCGCATTCTCGATGAATATGGTTATGCGGCCTTTCAGGCAAACTTTTACTGGGTTCCCGAATACGACAGAAAAAAGAACAGGATACGGGAAGTGAAAATTATGGAATATGCCAAACATCTTGAGCTGTACCATGGAACCACCCGGTTGGTGCGCTATGACCTCCCGCCGGACGGCATCAGGAACGAGCGGTTCGCTCCTCCAGGAGTCAGTCTACGCTATAAACCCCGGCACCGGAAGAGAAAAAGCCAGGGAGAGGAAAAAGAACTGCGCGGACTGGGACGACCGGTCTGCGAATACCTGGACTTCGTGAAATCAAAAGAGAGCGGCATTTATTACAGGAACCAATATGTAAGGCAGCTTTACCTCCTTTCCAGGAAGATGTCCCTTCCCCTGTTGCGCAGCGTCATGGAAAGGGCGCTCAAGTACAGGGTCAACCGGATGGAAACGCTTTCGGCAATGGCATCCCGAATGATCAGGCGGGACATTTCCGGTGCCTCCGGTATCCATGTACATCACGACTACATGGACAGGGAGGCCTTTATCCAGGGCCGGTTCGGGAACGAGCCTGGCTTTGATGACCTGGAAAAACTCCTGGACAAGACAAGTGATAATGAAGCAGAACAGGAGGAAAGTGAAGATGGATGATGAAATAAAGGAACAGCTCAACTACCTGGACATGAAACGTCTTGCCCAAACCTGGGATGAAACACTGAAAGCAGCTTCCCGCAAGAAACCCTCTTACCATCGCTTCCTGGCCGATATCATCGGCAATGAGCACCGAGATCGGAAGGAGCGAAGGCGGCTGACAAGGCTTAAGGCCGCCAGAATACCTGAAATGCTGGTAATGGAGACTTTTCCCTTTGCCAGACAGCCCAAGCTGAAAAAAAGAATGGTAATGGAACTCTACGACTCCTTAAGTTACATCCACCAGAACCAGGTGATGTGCCTGATAGGCCCCACAGGCTGCGGAAAAACCGGGTTGGCGACGGCTTACCTCATTAATGCCATCAATCAGGGTTGCAGGGGAAGGTATATCGATTTCAAGGACCTGGTGGATGAACTGTATAAATCCGGGGCGGACTACTCGGAAAAAAAAGTCCTAAAGCGGTTCGAATCTTTCGACTGTCTGCTCATAGACGAACTGGGTTACCGGCCAGTCAGTAAGGATGAGGCCGGGCTATTCTTCGATCTCATGAAAAGAAGACACAGAAAAAAATGTACCATCATAACCACCCAGCTTGGCTTCGATGAATGGAACTCGTTTCTGGAAAACAAGCACATAACCATGGCCCTGATAGACCGCCTTACTGAAAATTGCACCGTCTTCAACATGAAGAAAGGCAATACCATCAGAAAAAAAGATATGAAGTTCCTTACCGACTAATAGCCGCCACGCTTAACTGCATGATGTCCGGCTTATAGCAATCCTTCTGCCTGGGAAAATCCTGAAAGTAAAAGGTCCCTTTTCCCT
>JBHPJW010000152.1:0-3743 GCA_042567505.1 Fibrobacterota bacterium | reverse complement strand
GGCCAAAATGGGAAAGCGCGAAGCATGGTCACGGCAGATTTTCGAGCAGGTCATTTCATGCCTGACGTCCAATATCGGCTACGACACCATTGCTAAAAAAACGGCCGTGGAATCGCACATGACCGTGAGCGACTACCTGGACGTAATGGAATCCAACTTCATTCTCAAGATATTATACCAAATAGACATGAACAGGAAAGCTCCCGCAGCGCGGAAAACCAAAAAGGTGTATTTCCAGGACCCTTTTCTTTTCTGGGTTTTTATGGGATACGTGAACGGTCTGTCAGACTATTTTGCCGGCAGCGCCCTGCGACTGAAAGACAGGGAACTTAAAAGCCGGTTAATGGAAAACACGGTCATGTGTTCCCTGATGAAACTGGAAAACAGCGTAACTTGGTCAAACAAAGTCTTCTTCTTCAGGACGACCAATCAGGCGGAAGTCGACTTTGTTGTAAGAGACCGCGGAACACAGCTCCTGCCCATCGAAGTAAAATACCGGGAAAATCCCGGACCCGGGGATTTTATAAACGTGAAAAAAGTAAACCCGGTAAAAGGCGTCATCATATCAAAAGATTCACTCCAGATTAATGGTGCCCGGTTCATAATACCAGCGGAGGTGTTTCTGCTCATGCAGGACCAACTACTGAAAGAACTTTCAAGGTTGAAAAAATAGAAAGCGTTATGCGAACTCGTTAGTTTTCATGTCTTATCGCTCTAAGCAATTGGCCCATCTCTTCCTCAAGGCTGCCATGAACGCCTCTCACCCAGTAATGGACGGAAAGATTACCGGCCTGTGATCAGCGTCACAAATCATCAGGCCGGAAACTCATTATTGTTTATACATGTCGGTTAGACCTGACATGAATTAACCATTTTATGGTTTAATTTTAACCACTATGTGGTTGATTTTCAACCACATTTATCTCTGAATCGCTTGCGGGAAGGATGGAAATCCTCACACTATGGCCATTTTCCCAGGGAGAACTGGGCGGTATAAAAGAGAAGTTCAGGATGCTGAGGAAGGTAAGGAGGAAGTTTGAAATAGAACATATTTCATATAAAAACACCTAAATCGCAATATTTTGTTAAATTAAGCATTTATTACCTGTTTTTTTATGGAATCTATTTAATTTTTACTGTATATTTTAAAGTAATGAATAAAGTTTTACAGATAAAAAGGCTAATCCATAACCGGCTCCCTTCGCCTGGGGAAAAATGCATCGTACTCCTTACCGGGGCCCGTCAAACCGGAAAAACCACCTCCGCCAAATTCCTTTATTCCGGCTTGAACAATTACAACATGGATTCAATTGAATACAGGCACCAGCTTATGGAGGTCCCGTCCCGGCAATGGGGTACGGTTGTTGGAAACGCGGTGCTCGATGAAGTGCAGAAGCAGCCTGAACTGCTCGAAAAAGTCAAATACGCTTATGACGCGGAAGAGATTTCCTTTTCCGTACTGCTGGGATCCGCGCAGATTCTGCTGATGAAATCCGTCAGGGAAACTCTGGCCGGCAGGGTCTTAATTTATGAACTGTGGCCTTTGACTTATACGGAATTACTGAATCATTATCATAGCGACGCCGGCCCGCCGCTTTTTGCCGGGCTTGCGGACACGGAAAATGTCCAGGCCCTGCTGGCCGCGCAGCCCTCATCAATAATCAGCCCGGCGCTTGATGTTTATAAAGAAACCGAAGAGTACATGCTGAAATGGGGAGGCATGCCCGGCATCATGAGTCTCTCAGAAAAAAGAAAAATGGATTGGCTTAGATCCTATAATCTATCATACCTGGAAAGGGACCTTTCCGATCTGGCCCGGCTAAATGACCTCATGCCGTTCCGGAAATTCCATCAACTCTCCGCGCTGAGAAGTTCCCAGCTGCTTTCCTACTCGGAAATCGCTAATGATGCGGGAATCAGCGTGGTAACCGCACGACAATATTTTGAGTACCTGAAAATATCCTACCAGGTTTTTTTTCTTGCCCCTTTTTCCCAAAACCTTACGAGTACAGTGGTCAAGACGCCTAAAATTTACTGGACCGACATCGGCTTATGGAGAATGTTAACAGGGCAAACCGGCAAGGTTACAGGCCCTGTTTTTGAAAACTTCGTAATCGCAGAAATTATGAAGCTCATCAGCGCCCTGGACCTCAAAGCCGAACTTACCTATTACCGGACCAGGAGCGGTCTAGAAATTGACGCTCTCTTAAGCACCCCCAGGGGGATCATGGGTTTTGAAATCAAGGCCAGGGAGAGGACCGTCCCCAAAGACGCTTCAGGACTGAGGAAAATCGGAAAGGCCCTGGGGAAAAAATGGCTGGGCGGCATCATTGTCTACAGAGGGAACAAAATTGAAAACCTGGGCAGCGGCATCTGGGCCGTGCCGTCCTACAGGCTGCTGGGTTGTGTTCCGGTTTCCTTATAGTTTCCCTCAGGACCTGAAAGACGAACTGTCAAAACGCTTTGACAGCACCGAAGTCCGCGCCCATGGGTGCATGGCAGTGTTTTGGGGATATGGCAGGAAGGAAGACTGTTGATCTCTGTCATCTAACCTCCCCGGCCTCTACTTCGACATTCTGCGCTTCTATTGATCGATAATCTGCAGTTTGATATCCCCATTCTTTCGTCATTCGAATGTTCGAATGTTCGAATGATCGATTGTTCGGCATGTTCTGCTGTGTCGCCCCGCTCTCCGTCATTGCGAACACTTGCATAAGGATGTATTTCTTTGTGCAGCAATCATTCCCAAAGGAGATTGCTTCGCAGAGCCGCAGTTAAAAAGCCTTCTCCCGTAATGACGTTTCCCCTACACCTCTCCATTTTGCTACTATTTCCTCTATGGACACTCCCCAGAAATCCCGGGTCATTAGGGTCCTTGAGGTCACGGTCCTGCTGCTGGCCGCCTGGCTTCTTTTTAAAACCGCCTTCTTCCTGGGCACCCACCCCACAAGGTTGATAGGTTCTCTCTTCCAGTTGATGACCAACCTTGTCTGGACGCAGGTATCCCATGTTGATTTCAGGAACTTCCTGGTGTTCGGTTTTCTGGCCGGGCTGGGGGGCTTTGTGGTATACCTTCCCAACATCATGATATTGTTCTTTTTTTCCCATGTGTTAAAAGACAGCGGTCTGATAAACAGGGCGGCCGGGATGGTTCACCCCCTGTTCAAGCGCTTCGGCCTCAGCGGGTCCTCGTTCCAGCCCATGCTGTTCGGCTTCGGCTGCACGGTCGCCACCATACATTCCTCCAGGAACATCGGAGACCGCAGAACAAGATATCTGACCCTGCTGGTCACTCCCTTCCTCTCCTGCGGAGCCAAATTCGGCGTCTACATCCTGCTCATCTCCGCGCTCTTCACTCCGGGTGAGGCCGGCACGGTCCTGTTTATTCTCTACTTCCTGGGAATCGCATTTTCCCTCCTGTCCGCATCTATCCTCAACAGGTTCATGGCCGGAGACAGAGCACAGGGAGATGTCCCTGAGAAGGAGCCTTTACGCTTTCCCGGCCTCCTGAGGACAGGCCTTGATACGCTGAAGGACGGCTGGATTTTTCTGAAAACCGCCGGCAGTGTCATCGTGATGGCCTCCATCATCATCTGGGCGCTCTCGTACTGGCCCGGCATCTCCGCAAAAGACTACCAGACGCTCCGGGAATACGCTCATGAATCCGGGCAGGCCATTCCCTCCCGATCCACGCTCTCCATCCATCACAGCTACGCGGCCGGCCTGGGCCGTTTCGTTGAGCC
>JBHPJW010000150.1:0-3867 GCA_042567505.1 Fibrobacterota bacterium | reverse complement strand
CTCAGTTGAAAGGGCTATAAAACAGGCCCCGGATTGGGGAACCACTTTTTACCAAGAATTAAGACGGCTGGTAGTGCACGGCTGCCTGCATCTGGCAGGATATGATCACGCTCATGATAAACAAAGAAAAATTATGCGTTCCAAAGAAGAATTTTATCTTGCTGAATAGATCCGGGATAAGTTACATTTAAATAAACTACACCAGCATAAGATGCATGTAATTGCACTTTCTTCTCTTCATCATTCGGCAGGCTCCAGTTTAGCATAGTGGATACCGTCCCCATTCTCATTACTCTGTTTTTTTTCACCAGTGTTTTTCTCAGTGGATGTCTTAGGGCTATCCGTAAAGTATTCCTGTTTTTCCACACCTACCAGGACCGCATTGAGGATGAAGAGCTTCGGAGTATCGCCGAGAAATCTATTGAACATTGGAAAAGAGAAGGTTATGCCGAAATATGTTCGATGGGAACCCTGTTTCTGGATGGCATAAGCATCCTGACTGGAACAAAGTTTTATATCATGCTCCTCTTTTCCTCGTCTTCCGTACAGGGATTAATACTCTGGCCCGTTTCTGGTCTCCTGGCCATCTTTACCATTTTTCTGATTGGCCACCTGTTGATTCCGCTCTTTGGCCAGGTATCCCTTTCCAGATTCGCAGGCCCACTGTACCTGGCCTTCTCTCTGTACTGGTTCGCAACCGGCTGGCTGGGAAAACTGGTCTTTGGCGCCAATCGCCTCCTGCTTAAAAAATTGGGTTTTAATAAAAGATATAAGATAGTGTATGAAAATGACTTACAACAGTTGGAAAAAGATGGTGCTGGTCTTACTGACACTGGGCTGGAAGAAAATGAAGCGGAAATGGTCCAGAACATTTTCAATATCGGAACGACCCAGGTAAAGGAGATCTTTACTCCCAGAGTGGATGCCGTAGCGTTGGACGTAAATTCATCATACCGGGAAGTAATAGAATTCATCAAATCCAATAAATACACACGCATCCCGGTATATAAAGAAAATATGGATGACATTAAAGGCATCCTGCATGTGAAAGATCTTTTAACCATCAACGATGAGGAAAAAGGAGAAAGCTTTAACCTTCAGAACATTGTAAGACCAGTGTATTTTATACCCCGTTCCAAAAAAATCGATGATTTGCTGGCGGAATTCAAAGTTGAACATAGCCATATGGCCATTGTTGTGGATGAATATGGAGGAACTGCGGGGATAATAACTCTGGAAGACATACTGGAGGAAATTGTCGGGGAGATCCAGGATGAGGATGATAGAGAAGCGCCAAAGATATCCAGAACAGAAAGTGGCGCTTTTCTGATCGATCCCATAATTACCCTGGATGATATTAATAAGGAACTGAATATTCAACTGAAACCGGAAGAAGAGGTTGAAATCGCTACCCTGGGAGGATTCCTTCAATATGTAAAAGGGTCTGTTCCCCAGGAAGGAGAAACCATTATCGCAGATGGCTGCTCTTTTGAGATACTCAAAATGAACGGACAGAGCATTGAAAAAGTCCGCCTCACACCTCAAATGTCAGAGCCGGCTTAAAAAAAGAATCTGCAGTTGTTTACGAGAGTGAGGAAACCGCGTCCTCAACTTTATCATAGATCTGGAGAATGCTGCCGGCCCCTACTATTTCAATTATTTCCCGGACATTCTCATTGATTCTGGCGATCTTGAAACACCCATTCCTCTCCTTGGCGGTTTTCTGCAGGTGCAGAAGCACCCCCATGCCTGTACTATTTACGTAACGCAGGCTGGAAAAATCAGCAATAATTCTCACATACCCTTCATTCATCAGCTTGGTTACCTGGTCCAGGACAGATTCAGCATTAGTTGAATCCAAATCACCTTTGAGCCTGATGATTCTCGCATCCAGAAGCGCTTTAATCCTGGAAACATCCAGTTTAATTTGCGTGTCCACAGTTAATTATCCTCACGTTTCTTCACGATCTGCACACAGGTGCTGTCTTTATCATAAGACAGGTCAACAGCGTCACTAATGAGTTTTACCAGAGCCAATCCCCGTCCCCTGAAATCACTTTCAGAGTTAACCGGAATTTCCGAATTCATCAGCGATTCCAGGTTTTTAACCTCATCCAACAGGGTTTTGTTCATTTTTTTCTTGTCGATGTTAAATTCCATGCTGATTTCCGGCTGGCTTTTCTCACCATGTTCTATGGCATTGTTCATGATTTCATCAACAATGGTTTCTATCCGGAAAGCGTCTTTCTGAATATACCCTTTCTGCTTGGCAATTCCTGAGATAAATCGTCTGACTGACGGGACTGAACGCAAATGCGGGGGCACCGACAATTTAAGGGTCTGGGCCTTTTCATTGAAATCCCAGTTAAAATAGTTATAGGCGGTCTGGATATCAGAATAGAACTGGAAAACCCTGTTTGCGCCCATCAAAGTCAATTTTTCCCTGACTTCATAATTCAGGCCAACCATGACCATGTTGCCTTCCTTTTCCCTTAACCTGAGTTTGCACCCCATCAGCTTCCCCAGAAAGGGAGAGGAAATGAACAACGCATCGTTCATAATGCATATTATATGGGTTTTTCCTGAATCGAGTATCCCGTCAAATATTTCACCAATTTTATCGCAATCCTCAATATTAAGATTGCCCTCCAGGTTCAACAGGGCAATCCTGTTATCGAATTCACTGGTCTGAAGGGACACGTTCAAGAAGCGCCCCCGAATAACAGTTCATCTTCACGGGAACTGAACTCCCCCAGTTCGCTTCGTTTTTCCACTATTACCTGGGTGAAGCCCTCCTTATCCTGCTTCACTTTCATGCTGTTGCATAATACCCGCGCTATGTCTATTCCGCGTCCCCCCTTCTGTTCCAGATTACGATGGGGACGTTCAATGGCTCTTTTCAGGTTTTCAAAATCGGCTTTGGTGTTACTCCTGTTTTTAATGCTGATGGTAAGAGCATCCATGCCGAATTCAGCTTGAAAAATAACTACGTCATTGATGTCCTTGGATCCGTGGACAATCGCGTTTGTGCAAAGTTCGTCAATCACGATTTCAGAACGGAAACAGAATTTTTTTGGAAAGCCCTCGCTCCTCGCGATGTCAGATATAAACTGTCTCAAAGGAGGTATGTAATCAAGATCATTGGGAAGCTGAACCTGATAAGAAATTTTTTCTTTGTTCTCTTTTTTCAAAGCCCGATGTCTCTTAATCAATATGATTAGTTAATAGGTCTGAAAAGGAAATGTAGTACTTTTATGAGTAATAATCGGACTAAATAAGAAAAGCACACATGTTTTTTGAACATCTGAGCGCTGGAATAAGGTTCCAAACAAAGATTTAAGTTAATGCCGTAACATATTGAAATATAATGTGTTCATCCCTGGGATAAGACAATGGATAATACAGGGACCTTAATCATCTATTCGTAATTTCCCTCAAACTCATGGAGGTGGATGTCCGGCCCTTCTTCATCAGCTCCCCGGGTGTCCCGCTGAACATCAGATCCCCCCCCCGCTCACCTCCGCATGGTCCCAGCTCAATAAGCCAGTCGGATCCCATAATGAGGTCCAGCTGATGTTCAATGAGCAACACCGAATGACCTTTTTCCACCAGCCTGCGGAGCACCCGCAGCAGTTGATGAATGTCCGCCAGGTGCAGGCCGGTTGTGGGTTCATCTAAAACGTAAAGGTTTCGACGGCGCGTTCCGCGGGCAAGTTCTGCGGCCAGCTTGACCCGCTGAGCCTCTCCCCCAGAAAGGGTTGTGGATGACTGGCCCAGACGGAGGTATCCCAGGCCCACCTCAGACAGAGTTTGAAGGTAATTGTGGACAACTCTATGGGCGGAAAAAAACTCACAGGCGTTTTCCAC
>JBHPJW010000015.1:0-50032 GCA_042567505.1 Fibrobacterota bacterium | reverse complement strand
GGATTTGATGATGTATGGCGAAAACCTGTTGCCGGAGCACCCGGACATAATAAAAGTAAAAGGCGACATACGCGATAAGGGTGCTCTTAAGAATCTCTTGCCCGGTCATGACGCCGTAATCCATTTGGCATGCATTTCAAATGATCCAAGTTATGAACTCAATCCGAGACTGGGAAAATCAATAAATTATGATTCGTTTGAGCCTTTGGTGGCTTTCGCCAGGGACAGCGGGGTGAAGAGGTTTGTGTACGCGTCCTCATCAAGCGTTTATGGGATCAAATCGGAACCGGATGTTACTGAAGAAATGCCGTTGGAACCACTTACGGATTATTCGAAATACAAAGCACAGTGTGAGGATATCCTGCAAACATATCAATCGGATGAATTTACCACGGTGACCATAAGGCCGGCCACTGTCTGCGGTTATTCACCGCGCCTGCGTCTGGATTTGACGGTGAATATTCTCACCAATCACGCTATCACCAATAGCAGCATCAAAGTGTTCGGCGGTTCTCAAAAAAGGCCGAATGTACACATCAAAGATATGGTGGATGTGTATGCCATGCTTCTTGAGGCGCCGAAAGAAAGCATCGGGGGTAAAATATTTAACGCGGGTTACGAGAACCATAGTGTTTCCGAAATCGCCGGAATGGTGAGAAACGTTATTGGCAGTCATGTGGATATTGTGACCGAGAAAACGGAGGACAACCGGTCATACCATATTTCTTCAAATAAAATTTTCCGGGAACTGGGATTTAAACCCCGTCATACTATTGAAGAGGCGGTATCGGATCTCAAGCGGGCTTTTGAAGAAGGGCTTGTTCCAAACCCCATGGACAATCCCCGGTATTATAATGTCAGACTCATGAAGCAGATTCAGCTAACCTGATGAACATCCCCTATATAGATCTTGGCCGGCAGCATAAGCCGTTGAAAAAGAAGATCCTCAAGGAAATCGGGAAGGTTATGGACTCGGGGCAATTCATCCTGGGAGAAACGGTCAAGAATTTCGAGGAACGGTTTGCCGAATACTGCCAGTGTAAATACGCTGTGGGAGTCAATTCGGGAACAGACGCGCTGTTTCTTTCCATGAAAGCGCTGGGAATAGGTCCCGGAGATGAGGTTATAACAGCTCCCAATTCCTTTATCGCCACCGCGGCGGCAATTGCCCATACCGGCGCGAAAGCCGTATTTGCCGATGTGCGGGATGATATGAACATTGATCCGGATGAAATATCAAAGATCATTACCGGCAAAACGAAAGCCATTATCCCGGTGCACCTCACCGGCCGGCCGGCCGAGATGAGGGAAATACTGAGAATTGCCAGAAGGCATAACATATATGTGATTGAAGATGCCGCCCAGGCCGTGGGAGCCGAATATTACGGAAAAAGAGTGGGTTCGTTTGGAATGACAGGCTGTTTCAGCATGCACCCCCTTAAGAACCTGAATGCCTGCGGAGACGGAGGGGTGATTACCACTAATAATAAGCGAGTCCGCCAATTACTTTTAAAGCTTCGCAACCATGGATTAAGGAGCAGAGATGAGTGTGACTTTTGGGGCTATAATTCACGCCTGGACGAGATTCAAGCCGTGGTTTTATGCGCTAAACTGGATCAATTACATGAGTGGATCAGAAAGCGCCGGGAAATTGCTGCTGTTTATAGGAAAAAATTATGCGATCTGGTTGAAGTGCCCCGGGAAAGGGCCTATGAAAAATCGGTATACCACACATATATCATAAGGACGGCAAACAGAAATCAATTAATGAAGTATCTGGGTGATCATGGTATTGAAACCAAAATTCATTATCCGTTTTCCATTCATCTGCAGAGGGGAGATCTCCATTTAAATTATCAAAAAGGCGATTTTATTAATGCGGAGAGAATAGGGCAAGAAATGGTAAGCTTACCGGTTTATCAGGGATTAAACGCCAGACAAGTCGCTTACATTTGTGACACTATTATACGATTTTTTAAAGAAAGAAAAAAACCGCGGAAATAAAACATCTATGAAGATAAAAAAAGCATGAAAAGCGAAGTATTGCTGTTTTTTTTTATCGACGGGCTCAGAAGCGATACCTTTCCGAATGTCGCCTTGATGTCTTTGGCGGCATATGTAAAAAAGAACGAAGGTATAAATGTTAAAATCATTTGTCTTGATGATTATGCCGATCCGGAGCATATTATCAAAACATATATGCATGACCGGGTGATCCTGTGCGGCATTTCAGTTCTTACTCCGTATATCACAAAAGCAATTAAACTGTCTTCCGTCATTAAAGCGAAACGAAAAGCCGCACCAATTGTCTGGGGGGGAGTTCATGCCACCCTTTTTCCGGAACAGTGTTTCGATTGTGGCGATGTTGATTTCGCAGTTCGGGGCGACGGAGAGATACCCATGCTGAAGCTCATACAATTCCTGCGGGGCAAAAACGAAACCGGACTTGACGGCATTCCCGGCCTGTATTATCGAAGAGGGAAACCCGGCGTGATTGTTAAGAGTAAAAGGAATAACGAGTTGTTCTCATCATCAGGAGAACTGGATTATGATTCGGTGGAAAACATAGAGGATTTTATAGTGGGTGTGGGCGCGGGTTTATATCTGCCGTCATACAGTAACTATGGTTTTTTCAAGAGCATGGTTTACTCCCTGCCTTTTGCCAAGCGCCTGTTTACGTTTTCCGGCGGCAGGATACTGCCGGTACTTACCGGAAGGGGCTGCCCCATGAAATGCACCTTCTGTATCAATAACGCTTACTTCAGGAAACCAGTGAAATACGATACGGATGGATTGCTTGATACCATGCTTGATTTAAAAACAAAATACGGAATTGACTACTTCAGGTTCGTTGATGAACTTTTCCTGGTAAACAGAAAGTTCGCCGTGGATTTTGCTGAGCGCATCCTGCAGAGAAACATGGATATAAAGTGGTGGGCGAGTGGCCATGCCAATTTATTTTCCAATATGCATGTCGATGATGTAGAATTGCTGAAAAAAGCGGGATTAGTTTTAACCGGCTTTGGACTGGAATCGGGCTCGGAGAGGATTATAAAGAGGCTGAAGAAAGGAACCAACCGGGAAAAAATTCTGAAATCGGCGGAGATATTGTCAAAATGCAATCTTCCCTTCACCATTTCCTTCTTCTGTGGCATTCCGGGTGATCGTTTGGATGATTACCTGCAAACCCTCGATATAATGAGGAAAATCCGGGAATTGGAGATAAGCAACACGTGCTGGATGCAGAGGGTCCAGTTTTACCGGCCTTATCCCGGCAATGAATTGTATAAGGAAGCGCTCAGAGAGGGATATATACCTCCCAAAAAGCTCACAGACTGGCAGAGAAGCCTGGCCCATCAAATGCCCGGCAAGACAGACAACATGCCCTGGGTAACGGCGGGCAAGGCCGCTGAGATAACGAGTTATATCAAATACGCGCGTAATAATTTTCTGGGTTACCGGCACAATCCGTTCCTGATTAGCATGTCACAGAAGCTGTGCCATTTGTACAGCCTCTTAACAAATAAAACCTACAGAAAATTGGATTCAGGACTGAAGAGCATATGATTGCACAAAGCAAGATAATCATAAAAAAAATTTGTATTTATCTTTTGGTACTATAACATCACTAAAAACGGCCGCAATTTTAAATATGTTAAGCAGAAAAGAGGAGATGAATTTTTATGCCAATGAAATGGTACTTTTAAGAGCGTTATGACGGAAAAAACATTAGTTACGGGAGGATGCGGGTTTATAGGCAGCCATATAGTGGACCGACTGCTGCATATCGGGCATGAAGTCGTTGTGATTGACAACCTATCCAGCGGAAGCAGGCAGAACCTTGAGCATAACCTTGGCAATCAAAAGCTGTCTTTGTACCAGCATGATATAGCGGAAACAGAAGTGATGAAGCCATTATTCAATCAGGTTGATCAGGTATTTCACCTTGCCGCTCTGGCTGACATTGTCCCCTCCATAGAGAATCCCCTAAAATACCACCATTCCAATGTGAACGGCACCATAAGCGTTCTCGAAGCATCAAGAATGGCGGGAGTAAAACGTTTCATCTACGCGGCTTCTTCTTCCTGCTATGGAATGCCGGGTATCTATCCAACCCCTGAGACCGCAGAAATTAAACCGCAGTACCCGTATGCGGTGACAAAAAACCTGGGAGAGCAATATGCGCTGTACTGGCACCAGATCTACGGATTGCCGGTGACTTCCTTAAGGTTTTTTAATGTTTACGGGCCCCGGGCGCGGACTACGGGCGCTTATGGGGCGGTTTTCGGCGTATTTCTGGCACAGAAACTGAATGGCAGGCCGTTTACGGTAGTGGGTGACGGTTCCCAGACAAGGGACTTTACGTATGTTTCTGACGTAGTAAATGCATGTGTCGTAGCCGCGGAAACGGAATGCGCCGTTGGGGAAATTTTTAATGTTGGAAGCGGAAACACGTATAGTATCAATAGCCTGATAGAGCTATTAGGTGGTAATGTGGAATATATTCCAAAGAGGCCGGGCGAACCTGACTGCACGTTTGCTGATATATCCAAAATTTCTTCGCACTTGCCCTGGAAGCCGGAAGTAACCTTTGAAGACGGGGTAGGAAAAATGCTAGAATCTATTGAGGATTGGAAAAACGCACCGGTGTGGGATTCCGCAGCGATTGGAAAGGCCACTGAAACCTGGTTCAAATATCTGAACAAGAAATAAGAAAGCATGCATCCAAAAATCGTTGATCTGGAAAACCTGGCTTCTTTATGCGCTTCGCTGAAAAATCAGGGGAAAACCGTCGTTCACTGCCATGGCTGTTTTGACCTGGTGCACCCGGGCCATATTAAACATTTCGAGGCCGCAAAAAGGAAAGGGAACATTTTACTGGTTACCATCACGGAAGACAAGTTTGTGGACAAAGGCCCCGGAAGGCCGGTGTTTGGGGAAGAATTGCGCGCGGAGACTATTGCGGCCCTGGAATCAGTCGATTATGTGGCCATCAACCGCGCTCCGACCGCCATACCTGTCATTGAACAGATAAAACCTGATTATTACGTAAAAGGACAGGAATATAAAGACTTCAGGAATGATGTCACCGGCCAAATCGTCAACGAAAAGGCTGCTGTGGAGAAAAGCGGCGGAAAGATGATCTTTACCGAAGAGATGCAATTCAGCTCTTCCCGGCTCATTAATAAATATCTCGCGTTTGAGGACAAAGGGGTAAACGAGTACCTGCAGGGCATCAAGGGCAAATTCTCCTTTTGTGACATTGAGCGCCGTTTTGCCGAAATTCAGAATTACGAAGTGCTTATTGTTGGGGACATCATTCTGGACGAATATCAATTTGTCCAGCCTCTGGGGAAATCATCCAAGTCCGCAAACATCACCGCGAGAATACTGGACAGGGAGCTGTATGCCGGGGGGGTCCTGGCGGTGGCCAACCATATAGCAAATTTTGCAGGTAAAGTGACATTGGTGTCGACGTATGGGGAAAATTCCGGGATAAATTATCACGACTTCATCCGCAGGCATCTCCATCCAAAAATTGAATTTTCCTGCATTCATGTAAAGGATCGTCCCACAACGGTAAAACGAAGGTTTATTGATAATTCTTTCAAGGGGAAAATATTTGAGGTCATCGAAATAAATGACGCGCCTTTGGGCGCAGAAGAAAACAACCGGTTGCTTGCCATGTTGGGCAAAACGCTTAATCGTAAAATAGATGTGGCCGTGGCGGCCGATTTCGGGCACGGCATCCTGGACTTGAGCGTCATCGATTACTTATGTGACAACCCTTGTTTCCTGGCAATCAGCGCTCAGACCAACAGCGCCAACATAGGCTATAACCTGCTGACCAAGTATAGCCGCTGCGATTATTTCTGCATAGACAAGGATGAGGCGAGGCTGGCCGTCCACGATAAAATAAGCGACATCCAGACCATCCATTCCCGTCTGATGAAATCTACCGGAGCGGACACCGGTTGCGTCACCCTTGGCATAGAAGGCTCCATGGTCGGATCAAAAGAATCTCCTGTGCTTACGCACGCCCCCGTTCTCTCCCATGAGGTCCTGGATACTATCGGCGCCGGCGATGCGTTCTTTGCCGTCACTTCTTTATTGGTAAAAGCCGGAGCATCAATTGAGGAGGTCGCGTTTATTGGCAATGCGGTGGGGGCGATGGCGGTGAAGATACTGGGAAACAAGGCTTCCATACAAAAGACCTCATTACTGAAGTATGTGAAAACACTGCTGGCTTAGGAGACGGGCAACGATATGATGCAGCGCCAAATCTTCCGGCTGGAAAATCCGGGATGAACGGATCTCGTTGATCTTTGTTTACTGTTCTCAGCGCGATACTTGCTTATGCCAAACGGCAAGCTGGTTCAGTTTCCACTTGTCAGATCCTTTTTCAGGAGATGGTTTATGATTCTTAATTATCCCATTACATTCCCTGGAAAGATAATCAAGATTTTCGGCGGTAAAACGTTTCCATAAGGCGGTCGACATCCAATCATCAAGAGGCGTGTCAAAACCCACTTTGTCCTTCCTTTCCAGGATCCTGGGAACCGTATATTGCCCTATCGCCTGCTTCTGCAGGTATTTGGTGTGTCCGCCTGATATTTTAAGTTCTTCCGGCAAGCCCAGAACGTATTCTATCAGCCTGTGATCAAGATACGGTACCCGGGCTTCCAGGGAGAAGGCCATGGAATTTCTATCCTCCATCCGCAACAGATGTTCAAGTTTATACTTGAAATGCTTGGCAATGCTGGTGTTGAGGGTCTCGGCCTGGAAAAAGTCCGAAAAAATTATGCTGCTTTCTATGTACGTGTTGAAAAAATCGCGGGAGAGGAAAGGGACTGTGGCCAACAGCAGCCTTTTCTTCAATTTATTTCCGCAACGAAGAAAGGCCAGAGTTTGGTATGCTGAAAAGTCCTGTCTTCTCACTATCGCGCTTATGAGTTCTTTCATGAATTTGAGATAGCCCTTTTTCTGTAACAAGGAATTCATGAAATAACCATGAAAATATTGATAACCGGCAAAAGTCTCATCACCTCCCTGGCCGTCTAAAAGCACTTTTACGCCACGGGCTTTTGCCAGACGCATAACTTCGTATTGGGCGTAAAAGGAGGAATTTGTGGTAGGCTCGTCATTGCAGTATACGAAATCATCCAGGTCAGCATGGGCCTGGCCGGATGTTGGAAAAGTTTTATGGTTAATAAAGCCATAGGTATTATTGAGGTGCGATATATACGCTGTCTCATCTATAGCATGGCCGGGAAAAGAGGCGGTAAAAGTAAGGAAATCGTCTTGAAGAGAATGATGTTTGAACAGCATGCCCAGAATGATTGAGGAGTCCAATCCCCCGCTCAGACACGAACCCACGGTAACATCGCTTCTCATCCTTAATTGTATAGATGATAACAGGATATTTTTAATATTCTCAAAAACCGTTCCAGGATCCTCTGTGGAATTGGCGGATACATAATGTTCGGGATCCCACCATTTTGAGCGGATGAAGCCCTGGGCGTCAAGGACGGCGAAGTGCCCGTTGGGAAGCCTCTTAATTCCACAGAAAAACGTTTCGTCATAAACATCGGTCCTGTTAAAAACGAGATAATCAAAAACAGATTGGTAATTGATCGAACGGTCCATATCATTCACCAAGAGAAGCGCCTTTAACTCGGATGCAAAGTATAAGGTATTCCCCTGAAAGCCGTAATAGAGCGGTTTGATGCCGACTCTGTCCCTGGCCATGAAGAGACCGCCGTTGAGGGAATCATACACAACAAAGGCAAACATGCCGTTTAATTTCTCAAGGCACTCTTTTCCCCACGCGAGGTAGGCTTTCAGGAGCACTTCGGTATCCGTTTTGGTGTGAAACCTCCAGCCTGCGGACCGCAGCTCTTCCCTGAGTTCCAGGTAGTTGTAAATTTCTCCATTAAATACCATGACATGCCGTCTATCATCACTATAAAAGGGCTGGCGGCCGTCCCGTGACAAATCAATAATTGCCAGCCTGTTATGGCCGAGGGCGCAACGCTTATCGTGGAACAGGCCTTCATCATCAGGACCGCGATGCGCCTGCCGGTCCCTCATGCGCAAAACAAGGTCAACGTCACTTTCGGTGATTTCACTTTTGGTATTATATATTCCGGCTAAACCGCACATGCTTATTCAGTTTTTTTTCATATTCAGGCGTGGAAAATGGGTAAAGCAGAAGCGCCCGGTGGAGGCATACACCAAAAAGGGGGTAATGTGCACCTACTCTGTCTTTCTCAAATTCCGCCTATAAGTGTTAGGCAACAATCCATGAATCAACACATACTTACTAAGTCCCTGGGAAAAAAACTCGTGGCCTAATCCGTTCCAATGGCCTTCCAGGAGCTTCAGGTTTTGTTTATCAAGGTTCACCTGATTGAACACCTCATCACCTTCAATGAAGTGAAATCCCAGAGAATCCGCAAGGTTCCGCAATAGTGGGGAATAGCCTGAGGTGTTGGTGGTGGCGACCACAAACGCGGCGCCGTTCAGACGTGTCCACTCGTTCAGGAATCCCAGGTAGGTACCCGTCACCAGGATATCCTCCCTGTCTTGTTTTCCTTTGCCGGCATCGGTAAACGACCTTTGCTTCAGGGTGCGCGGGTTGGCGAAGCGCGAGTAGATTCTATCCAGGGTGAAAGCGAGCAGGCGTGAAGCATAATACCCCCTGCCCACAAGGGACAGGAAATATTTATGGTTTTTTTCCGCATCTACCCTGATTCCGCCTACAACCACTTTTTTTCCGGCGATATTGTCCACCGGATCATTGGGGCAAAAGATATAAATGACGGCGTCGGGAACACCCAGTTGCTGCGCCTTTTCCAAAAGGCGATGATACGACTGTTTTGTGCCGAATCCCGGCACTCCCAGGTTGACCACCTCAGCTCCGGAATGATGGAGGCGCAGTTTATCCTGCAGTTTGCGGGCGAACGAAGCCTCTTCATTAACTCCGATGCCGAAGGTGTATGAATCACCGATGATGAAAACACGGCCCGATCCCCGGGGTATGTGCCGATAACGGCTTGATGACCGTATCCCCTGCTCGTTTATCCGATAGAGAATATCTCCTTCTTTGGATTTCCATACGCCGGAAAAACCGGGACGGAGCGTCCACCAGGTTTCGGGATGGTTATCGTACAGGAAGGGGGGAACGCTTACTTTTGGCATATACCCGTATAATCTCAAGCACATTTCCAATGACAAAACCAGTGCAGCGGAGACCATAAAAAAGAAGATGGAATTCTTTATCATTCCGGTATGTTTTGATTTATCCGGAAATGCCATTTAGAAATTTCAGTTTGAGGCGGCGCAAAGGCTTCCCGTATGGCAGACAAGAGATCCTGTTTATCACTTAAAGCTTTTGTGTTCAGATTTGAAATATTGCACCATCCACTCGCTGACATCTGTCATGCCGGTCAGCATGGCCTGTCTTTTTTCATGCATGGTTTTCTTGAGGTTTGGCATATTCAGGAATTCCTCAATAGTATCATAGAGCCTTTCCGGTTCCGAGGCCGGAACGCCCCGGGTGAGCCCGTATTTTTTTTCAAGTTCTTCCAGATATCCAAGTTTACCCACAAAATCATTGTAGCGGATTGAAGGGGTCCCCAGCACCGCTGCTTCGGCCGCCATGGTCTGGCTGTCTCCTATATAGAGATCCGCGGAAGCGAGGACGTGAAAAATATCTTCAGGTTTGACTGACAGGCGGTGCTGTTCAAATCGCGCAGGTAATTTGCCTTCAGCTGTTATATATGCCTTTCCGTATGCCTGCAGGATGGTAATGATTTTTTCCGCCATGGCCGCCGTTATTCCTGTTTTGCCAATATCATGGCTTGCGCTGAGGTCGGCCAGACGCAGGATAAAATAACGTTCTCCATCAGTATTAAGATTTCTGATTACCTTCATGTCCGGGGTAAAATAATTTGGATGCAGATAGGCGAGCTCGTGATATCCATTGTAGGTCACTCTCTTTTTCTTCCACTTACCAACATCACAACACTCAGGCATGATGACACGGGTGGCAAAGGGGTAGAACAGGTAATTTTCAGGGGTCGCAGAAGTGTTATCCTCATTAAAAATATAAGATGGAATATGTAAAAGCCAGCCTATGTGCGCCAGTGTCATCTCTGTCCCGGCCAGCATGTCTGGTTTGTGCTTTCTAACAAATTTACACAGGCGGATTTCGGTTTTTACTACGGCCCGGAAAGTATTGACCAGGATGGGAAGGCTTTTGCTTCTTCTGCCCTCGGGGACCAGGTTCAGGTATTCCCAGCCTTCGCTTTTAACCAGGTCCTCCAGCACGTCTTTGGTCACTATGAGGATCTTAAGATCGTGGCCTTCTTTTAGCAACCGGCGGATAACATGCTTAAAAAGATGGTAATGGGCCGGATGGACCAGGAAAAACAGAATTTTCATCACCGACTCCCCCCTGAGAACAGGTCCTTTAATTCCTCTTTGGAGGGAAAATTAATCAGCACAGCCTTAAGCCTGCCGTGAAATACAAATAAGCTTCCTGCTGCGGCCGCCGAGGCGTTTCCCTTGTTCACCACTTCGGCCACATCCGAAATGTTCCCGGCGCCGCCGTTGGCAATCACCGGGACATTGACCCGTTCCGAGACGGACGCGGTGAGTTCTCGATCGTAACCTCTCCCTGTCCCTTCCCGGTCTATGGAGGTCAGCAGGATTTCCCCCGCCCCTAAGGCCTCAGCTTCACGCGCCCAGGCTGAGGGATCCATTTTTGTTTTGCGTCTTCCGGAATGGGAATAGACCCGGTATGTTCCCTTCCAGCCTTTGCCCGCGTCAATGGATATCACTATGCTCTGGCTGCCGAACATGTCGGCCGCCCTGCTGATGAGGGAGGGATCTTCAAGAGCTGCGGTATTAATACATACTTTTTCCGCCCCCGCGCTCAGGAGATCGCGAATAATACCAGTGGAATTTATGCCGCCTCCCACCCCGAATGGCATAAAACATTCATCAGCAATGCGTTCTATCAGACCAAGGGAAGGGAGCCTGTGATCCCTGGAAGCGGCGATATCCAAAAACAGCAGTTCATCAACCTCTTTTTCATTAAATATCCTTACCGCGTTAATGGGATCACCCACATAGACATGTTCCTTGAAATTCGCGCCTTTTACCAGCCCGTCGCCTTTAAGCAGTAAACTCGGTATGACTCTGGGCATCATCATGGATTCAGGACAGGGCGAAATTTTTTATGATTTCAAAACCCCGCCGGTGGCTTTTTTCAGGATGGAACTGGGTGCCGAATATATTGCCGCGGCATACTGCCGAGACAAACTCATATCCATAATCGGTGACAGCGGCGATTTGCTCAGGTTTTTTGCAGCAGACATGGTAAGAGTGGGTAAAATAGAACTCCTGATCTTCGGATATATCTTCCAGCAGGTCATGTCTGTTTTTAACGGTAATGGTATTCCAGCCCACATGGGGTATGGGCGGATTAGATATACGGCCGTTAAAGTCGAACCGCCTGGTTTCCCCGTCAATCCAGCCGAGGCCTTCGGCACCGCCTTCGTCGCTTCGTAAGGAAAACAACTGCATGCCAAGGCATATTCCCAGGATGGGAGTGCTGCCATCGATGACTTTTTCATGTAACAAGGGTATCAGGCCGAGTTCAATAAGATTGGCCATGCCTGTGGCGAAATTTCCGACGCCTGGAAGGATGAGTTTGTCTGCGGTTTTTATATCTTGCAAGCTTGAAGAAATAACGGACTCTATTTTTGATTTTTGGAGTTTGTAATGAATAGAGCGGAGGTTTCCCAATCCGTAATCTATAATCACAACCATAATGACCTGCCGGTTCTTTATCCCAGGAATTTTAAATACAGCAATTCGGGTATCATGCCCAGCTTGGAGGCTGCGGCAAGAGGAATCCTGAGCGCGTTCAGCAGAGGCAGGTAGGTGGAATAGTCCTGGTATGTTTTAACTCTGGAATTCAATATATTTTCAAAATCGCTTTTACCCAGGCCGAATTTGCTCAGGACATAATCCAGCAGTTCCTCATCATGGGGATAGGGCGTCTCTTGAATTTCGCGCAGGGCTTGTTCACGTTCCATCTGCCCGGACCGGATAAGCGCCGAGTATTCTATTTTTCTCTTGTCAATATTGAATTTTTTCGGCAGCAGATAGGATTGGAAAAAATGGGTGTAATATGATTCATGATGATGGCCTCCGTAATATTGCCAGCCAAGCTCGTGTTCCAGCTTTTCATTTATGTGCAGCTGATTATATTCAAAATAATTCAATAAAGGGACGGTTTTGATTCCCTTAAGGATGACGTAGAATAAATAATCTGTCAAGGTAAAATTCGGTACGCTGCCAAGGTTTTTGCGCCCGAATTTCTTTTGAATGGCGTTAATATATTTTCCGTCCATATAGGTCCATCCTCTGGGCATGATGCCTTCGGTACGGAATGAGTGGCCGTTTAAGATGTACTTGATCCCTTCCCTGGCGGCGGCCTGGTGGAGCGTCCCGAAAATAGCCACATCGGTGGGGATTTCCGCGTCGGAAACCGACGCCTTTAAAAAGGAAAGCTGCAGGTCTTTAAATTCCTCCCAGTCGGCCACATGAGTATACAGGTCAACGTTGAGCTTATCTGTGGCGTTTTTAATGTTACGGACGGCGATTTCGGAATTCCATCCGTTGTCAAAATGCACCGCCAGGGGACGAAGGCCAAGCTTAACGGCGAGGTATAAGAGATAGGTGCTGTCTCTTCCCCCGCTTACTCCAACCACACAGTCGTACTGGTTTGTCCCTCCATCGGTTTTCATTTTTTGAACCAGTTGATGCAATCTGGTTTTTCCTTCGTCGTTCAGAGGATACTTTTCGTCCATCCTTTCATGCATGAGGCAATACTGGCATCTTCCTTTTTCGTCAAAGCGTATTTCGGGAATGGTGGTGTCGCAGATACACCTGCTGCAGATCCGCAATTCATCGATCATGAGGTCAGACCTTTGATTTAAGATCTTTATTGGTCTCCATATCAAACCACATGGCGAACAGCGTAAACATCGAAGCGCTCATGAAACAGAACATGGCGGCAAGGGCGTTTATGGGGGGTATATGGCCGAATTGAATCCAGAACCAGATAAGCCGGATGGAAAGCAGAGCAGTCGCGAATAAGAACACCGTCCCGGAAGCGTAGAAAAAAACAAGCGGGTGAAAGTTCCTGATAATGTATTTCTCCTTCATTCTCCACAGGAAGAGTGTGCCTAAGAGCCAGCTGATGGTAAATATCACCTTGTAAATTCTTATGCCCGACTTTTCACCGATGTTATACACAGGCTTCACGTCCACGTCTTTTACCCTCATGTTATATACATTCAGACGCACTAAAATATCGTTGGGCTGGCCGTATCGTTTGTACATTTTATACCAGTCTATCAGGTGCAGCGCCTTTTTGTTTATGGCCGCGAATCCGCTCTGGGAGTCGGCGATATGCCAGTATCCCGAGGCGATTTTTGTCAGCATGGAAAGGACGGCGTTCCCGAAATAGCGCACTTTGGGGATTTTTTTATACGCCTCGCCGCTGAACAGGCGGTTGCCCTTGGAATAGTCCGCCTCATCTGCAGCCACGGGATCCAGGATAAGCGCAAGGTCCGAGGGATCCATTTGATTATCGCCCGCCATCACCACCGCGATGTCCATGTCATTATCGCGCGCCCATGTATATCCGGTG
Organism: Fibrobacterota bacterium; assembly: GCA_042567505.1. GTDB lineage: Bacteria > Fibrobacterota > Fibrobacteria > UBA11236 > JADFYW01 > JBHPJW01. The sequence continues at coordinate 36,303 of JBHPJW010000015.1, read as the reverse complement.
GCAATGGCCGCGCCCACGCCCTCATTACTCGAATGTCTTATCACGGCGATGCGGCCGTCTTTTCCTGCGTATTCCCCGGCGATCTCCACGGTCCGGTCGCTGCTGTGGTCATCAATTACCAGAATATTGTCAATATAATCCGGAATGGAGGAAAGCACGTCGCCTATCAGCGCTTCCTCATTATAGGCGGGGACTACAACACATGTTTTTTTTTGCTTATACATGGCTTCTCTTGCTGAGCCTTATTACGCGCCGGTCGTCAGGAGTTTTTTCCGGAAACATCAGGCTTCAACGTTCACGGCATAATTCCAATGCTCTGATTATAATATTTTTAAGGGTGGTGAATCCAGCCTAATCACCGGCGGGGTATTTGAAAATGCGTTTGATTTTCCGTTTTATCCCCCTTGTTCCGCCAGACGGGTTCTTTGCGGGACACCTGCCCTGAAGAGATAGCATTGATGGAATTCAGGAAAGGAAAAGCCATGCATGGGTAAAAGTCCCCGTCCTCAAACATTGAGGGGTAACCTGTTTCCAGTTGCTGGGAGGCAAGTATTAAACTTATAATAAGACATCCGGATAGAACGGCGGTCTGGTTTGAATGGCAAATCCTTTCCTCATATCTCTTTTCCCGGCGGGTTTCCTCCTCATAGTTAAAAATCTGTTTGACATTCAGTGGATCTATTTTCCCCTGTTGCTGAGCGTCGCTTTTTTCGGAGCGGTTTGCCTGCAAGGAGCATGGGAAAAGTCAAAGGGCCATGTTCTGTTCCTTCCACTGGAAAAGCGCGCCCATGGTATTGCCGCCGTGTTTTCACTCATGTTCTTTATCTCATTTTCTGTTCTTTCCATATCCAGGTTCAACGCCTTTTCCACGGAGATGATTGATTTCGGCAATATGGACCAGGCGGTATGGAACACCTCTCAAGGAAGGCTTCTGGAATTAACATCAACTTATTACCCCTATGAAAATAGTTCCCGATTAGGTTTTCATACGGAATTTATCTATCTGCCTTTTGCCCTGGCCTATAAGGTTTTCCCTGAGCCGCGGCTGCTGTTTATCTTTCAGAGCCTGTTTCTTGCCGCATCGGTGTTTCTGGTATTTCTCCTCAGCCGGGAGATTGTGAAAAATGACAAACTGGCCCTGGCGGTATGTTTGGTATACGGGCTGTTTCCCGCCCTGCATTTCATGGCGCTTTTTGACGTACATGGGGATGTTTTTTCCGTTCCGTTTTTATTTCTGGCTTATCTCCTGTATGTGAAGCAAAGGCCGCTCGGGCACTGGATCTGCCTTGTTCTGGCGCTTTTATGCAAGGAGTACGTGTCACTGGCGGTCATGGGATACGGATTGGGACTGGCGTTTTTTCACCGGGACAAAAAGAACGGATTGGCGGTAGCGGGCCTGGCCCTGGCGTATTTTTTTACCATGATGTATGGAATCATTCCCGTTTTCAATGAAGGACGGGAGTCCATGCTTATTTCGGACAATTTCGAAAAAATAGGAGGACAGGGCGGGCTGGGAGGCATGCTGATGTATATGGTGATGCACCCTGCCGGTTTTTTTACATCAATGCTGTCAGGATCTAATTTTGAAAACCTTTTTTATCTGTTTTTCCCTTTGTTTTTTATCTGCTGGTATTCCCCGGTTATGTTGCTGGGCGCTATACCCATTCTCCTCAAGGACATGCTGGCCGGTCTGGACATTTTTACCCATAGGCTGGCTCCTGCCCTGCCTTATCTCGCCATTGCGTTCATCTACGGCCTGAAGAAGATGTCGCAAAGCGGGGGATCTTCCCCGGGTCAATACCGGCGGGCCCTGAGGTGGGCGCCCGTGGCGGCGGTTCTTGTGGGAACCTATGCTTACGGGCCTTCTCCATTGGGACACAGATTCTGGCGGGAAAAAAGCAAATACACCGTATCCCATCATGATAAGGTGTTGAAGAGGTTTGTGGAGAAAATCCCTGAAACCGGCAGGGTATCGGTATCCGGGCACATCGCGCCGTATCTCACCCACCGGCAGTACTGCTATGTATTTCCCAGGCCGTTTGATCTGTCCCGGATTGATTTCATCCTTCTAGACACCTTGAACCGGAAGAACCATAGCTGGGACTCGACAGACTCGGTACGGGCCTGGATTCCCAGGGTTTCCGAATTTGATTTTATTCTGGCGGACAGTCTTGAGGGAATCCTGCTCTATACAAAAGAGGGCGGTTGAGCCGGGGCCGGCACCTTAGACCTTAAGTAAGCTTTATCTCAATCCGGTTTACTCGGGGATCCGCTTCATGGGGTATCATCTTCAAGGTATGCGTGATAGCCTTTTTTATTGGTTTCGGTAATAAGAGTAGTCATAAAACCAAAAAGGATAATTTGAAGGCCGATGAGAATGAGCATTACCCCGAATCCCAGCATGGCGAAATGACCTATCCTGCCGGTATCGGTAAAGAACAGGCCCCGCACCACCAGGAATCCGTCTATTCCCACACCGGTTAAAAGCAGCAGCATGCCTATGGGCCCGAAGAAATGCATTGGCTTTTGTTTAAAGCGATGCAGGAAGATGACTGTGAAAAAATCAAAGAAGGCCTGAGAATACCGGCGGAGGCCGAATTTAGTCGAACCGGACAACCTGGGTAAATTATTGACTTTACATTCTTTTACCGAAAATCCCAGATAAGATACCAGCAGAGGTAAAAACCGGAACATCTCACCGTGCAGGTAAATATTTTCCACGCATTCTCTTTTGAAAATCCTGATGGGGCAGTTTATATCGTGCACTTTAACCCCGGTGTTGATTCTGACGAAGAGATTGAAAAATTTTGAAAAGACAGTCTTGTAAAAAACGCTTTTTCCCTTGTGCTTCCATCCGGATATAAAGTCGGCGCTTCCTTTCAGCTGCTCAGCCATGGCAATAAGGTCCATGGGATCATCCTGCAGGTCGCCATCCATGGTGGCTATATGCCTGCCTCTGGCTTTGGAAAATCCAAGATTATAACATGCTGATTTGCCCAGGTTTACCCTGAAATGGCTGCAGACAAACTCCGGCTGACCCACTACGGCCTCTTCCAGCGCTTCCTTTGTGCCGTCACCACTTCCGTCGTTAATAAGAAGGACTTCCACGCTTCCCCGAAATGAAAGGCGGAAATGCTTGAGCTTATCAAAAAGCGGGGCAACATTGTCTTTTTCGTTATACAGCGGAATGATAAGTGATAACGCTATTGGATCGTTATTGTTTTCCATACGGGTACCTCTCCTCAATATAAAAGAGTTCTCTTCTGAGTTCTTCGCACCGTGCGCTTCCGCCGCCATCCCCTACCAAGGCCAGAAAAGAATGCCTGTAGGGAAAGAAATGAAGATGCAGATCAAAGGTATACTTATAGGGCCTCTGTTTCGGCACAACAAGTATTATCCTCTTTTTGGATACCCTGCGAAGCTCCTGTACGGCCGCCTGCGGATCCTTGACATGCTCCAGAGTATGCGAGCAGATCACGGTATCAAAGGAGCGGTCTTTGTACGGCAGGTTTTCCACAGAGGCGGCCTGGAACCGGACGCCTCCCAGTCTTTTGGGCAGCTTAACGGGAATGAACAGATCCGAGGCATGTACCTGATAATCCCCGCTCAATCGTTGGGCGAGGAAACCCCTCCCGCATCCGGCGTCCAGGACTTTGTCACCCTCAACATTCGCAAGTAGTTTTGATAAACAATGTTTACTGACATCAGAGGCCCTTTTGATATGAGCGCATCTGGCGGTTTTAAAAACATCCAGCAGTTCCCGGCCGGAATATTGGTATGCCTTGTCCTTGAATCCGAAAAAGATGTCCGCTTTCCGGCCAAACAGTATCCGGAAGGGCAACCACATGAACCATCTGCTGTCCCTGAGAAGAGGAGGGATGAGTTCGTCAAAAAAAAAGTGAAGGTACGAGGTGATTTCTTTTGTCATGATTAAAAAAATAGGTTTTTTCCCTGTGCCGCAGGCCTTTTTGAGGTTTCTCTTCAGATGCCCTTCAGGTATCGAATATACGTATATTATGAATTGGAAATTTTGTCAGGCCACCGTCAAGCAAAAACATGAACGCAACTTCCCGTTCGATGCAGGTAAAACGATTTCTTTCTGTGGCCGGTATTTTAATTATCGCAGCCTGTCTTTTTTACCTTTTGAGGGGCGTCTTTGACCAGTGGTCCGAGATAAAGCGGATAACCTTAAACCTCACCGGGACTCTGTTTGCGCTGTCCATGATACTGCTTGCACTTTCGTTTTTTTTTGAGGCCTCGGCCTGGAACACGGCGCTGGCCGTGCTGGGAAAAAGGCTTGCTCTGCATAAGGCCACCGGCATTTTTTATCTGACCGTTCTGATGAACTACCTTCCCCTGAAAGGGGCTGGTCCCGGCAGCAGGGTGATGGTGGCGAAATTCGCCGGCGTCCCTCTCGACAAAGGCCTGGCCTCAATACTGCTTGAATCCTGGTACAGCCTGGCGGCCTCGGGGTTGATTGTGATATTGTTTCTCTTTCGCGGGGACCCGTCTGGATCTTCCCGGCGGTATGTGCTTATGTCCATCCTCTGGATAATGGGATTTGTTCTCAGCATTAAACTCAGCCCGGCGCTTTTAAAACTCTGTTACCGGGTTTTCAGGTTTTTTTCAGGGCGCTCCGATCTGACATTACCCGGGCTCAACGCGGGGCAAAGTTTTGGTTTGCTGTCCAGGTTTCTTGTTCCCAGAATACTTTTCGGGCTTTCCTTCTGGTGCCTGCTGGTGTCCATGTATCCGGAAGGAAGCAGGTTTATTCTTCCGGTGATGGCCGTCCAGAGCATGGCCTGGATATCAACTCTGGTGTTCTTTTTTGTCCCCAAGGGCATTGGAGTGCGGGAGGTAGCCATCATTATGCTCCTGGAAAAGTTCCTCCCCTCTTCACCTGCCCTGGCGGCGGCGCTGGTGTTTCGGCTTTGCACAACGGGTCTCGAGCTTGTTTTTGCCGTCTATGGAATGTATGTCAACAGGGACATTCTGTTTCTGCAGCCAAAGGACAACGGTTGAAAAAACACTTTCCTGGTGAGATCGGATGTAAAAGGCGGATAATGGCGCAGGAAACGCCTGAGATCTTATGAATAAGGGAACATTCATTTTTATAATGACTTTATTGTTCCTGCTCGGGCTGGCGCTGAGGGTGATTGGCAATGGCTGGGGCCTGGTTTCGACCGCTGCTCTGGCGGATGCCGGCTGCCCCATGCCGGATATCCAAGAAAGACCGGGGACCGTTGGCTCGTATGTATATGACGAGGAGGCCTTCGGCACCTTTTTGCCGTGTGTTTCCCTGAGCGCCGAAAAGGATGAGGATCATGATCTTGAAGGTACGCCGGTGAGGTCGAACCTTCACTCGTATATGGTTGAAAAAAGAAAGCAAATGATCGGAAATCCTTTGTCGCCCCTTTTCTACGCATGGTGGACACGGCTGATAGGGCGGTTCCAGGGGGACTCTGAGAAACGCTTGCAGGAATGCGATGGGCAAATCTCTCTCTTCTATAACACCGGCAGGTATTTCACGGCCCTCATGTCCATGGCCGCGCTGGTGCCGTTTATGCTTATCATGAGTCATGTGGTTAGGAAGCATGATGATAAAAAACTCCTGAGTTTCGGCGCGGCAATTCTCTTCTGCTTTCAGCCGGCCATTGTCGTCCACAGCCACTGGATTTCGTATAATCCCCTGATGGTCCTCCTGCAATTGATGGGTTTCTGGCTGTTCATACGGTTGTGTCAGGGATTGAAATCCGGACCCTTCACCGCAGCGCTTAAATGGAGCCTGTTATTCGGTATGGTGACCGGAGCGGGTATTGCAGTTAAAGACACCGCGATATCACTGGCTGTGTTTGCCGTGGCGGGGCTGCTGCTCATGGCTTTTCAGGAATACGGGTTTACGGGTTGTTGTATCAAATACTGGAAAAGCGGATACTTCCGTTCCTCGCTTCTCATTGTCTTCTTTACCTATCTGGCGTATGTAGTATTGACCAATCTTTTTGTGGAAACGGCGGTAGTTCCAGCAACCATGAAAGGCAGTTCCTACAATCTGTTCAGCGCTCTGCATTTGGAGACTGTCATTCACTATTTCAGCAAGACGCTGCCAGCCGGACTGGGATGGCCGGTGTATGCGGCCGGAATTTTTGGATTAGCGGTCAATATCGTGGGTTACCGCAAGTTGAGCATTGAAAGAAAGCTGCTGATAATCTGGGCCGGCACGCTTATCCTGGGTTTTACCTCTACTCCTCTGGGAAGAGCGCCCCAGAGGTCGCTCATGGTGTATTGCCTGTGGATATACTTCGCCGTCTGGTTCCTGGAGGCATTGCTCTACCGCAGCAGAGCCTATGCTTTGCTTTTAAGCGGATATCTTATACTTGGCTGTGCTACGGCTTGCTTTCTGGTGGATTATTTTCTGGTGGAAGATACCCGCGGATACCGGACGGAGGCTTCGCGTTATGTCCTGGAACATATTCCGCACGGGTCCACCCTGGTATTTAATTCAAGGCAGAAGCATTCTCAAATTGACCTTGGAATGTTTGAAGATAATATGAAACAGGATGGGGCGAGGCTTTATGATTATAAATACCGGTATTACTGGAAAGACCTGGAACCGGAATGGAAGGGTTATGCGGTTTATTTCAAAGACCGGAAACCGGGTTTGCAGGAGCTGGCGGAATTTGAATCCATTATTAAAAAAGAAAAGGGATATGTAAGATACCTCAGAATGGGATTAGGCTTTCACCGCTTCGATCAGCTTATCCGGGTTCCGTCCTATTCAATTTACCGGATAGCGGATTAACCATGATGTTGCATAAAGAGAAAGTGACGGTGTAAAAGTGGCTTTGCGTCATCATTCCTTGCTGTCATGCCCCGGCTTAACGGCGAAGGACAGGGAGAGCGGCCAAAGATGAAGAGAAACTGGCTGGACTTCTGGGAACATGAGGACATATTCCGGGAAGTGAACTGGCGGCGCAATATGTCCCTCTTCGTAAAATCAAGCCGGAGCGTCATGGAATATGAAAAAACGGATCTGGTGCTGGATATTGGATGCGGCCCCGGGTATTTTGAGGAACATATGCATGATAAGGTAAGGGCCATATGCGCGCTGGATACGTCCCAACGGTATGTAAATGAATGCAAGGAACGTTTCAGCCGTCACCACAACCTGTCCTTCCGCCATTTATCGCCGGATTATCTGGACTTTTCCATTCTGGAGAAGAGGACGTTCAACAAGATCCTCTGCATCAGTGTCGTCCAGTATTATGCGGGCAGGGAGGAGCTTTACCGGCTGGTCAAAGAAGTAAAAAAATACGCATTGCCGGGCGCTAAGCTTTTGATATCCGACATTATTATGAAGGAAAAAGGAGTCCTGCCGTTTTTAAACATGATGGCGTCAGCCTGCCGAAACAACTACCTGTGGGAGCAGATAACCTTTTTACTGCGAGCCAGGTTTTCAGACTATTATAATTGTTATTCGCAAACGGGCCTGTTGAGGTTTACTCAGGACGAGCTGAATGAGTTCATTAAGAACGTTGGCGAAAAAGTCACGCTTGTTGATAAGCCCTTGACTCTGGATCACGGCCGTAAACATTTGCTGGTTGAATACTGATATCCTGTTTCAGTTGGCGGCAGGAACCCGGTTGACGGAAAAATATTCAGCCGTCAGGCCCAGTTGCCTGATTTCATTTTCCCAGGAAGCGTTCCAGTAAGACAGAGGGGAGTCCTTTGCCTCGGGAGGATATCCGGGATGAACCATAAGTTCAAAATGAGTATCGGGCTGAAGTAATACCCGATCAAAGTATTTTTTATAACTCTGGAATTGAAAATTCATTCCATGGACAAAACCGAAAAATACCCGATTTCCTTTTTCCCTTAGGCGAAACCAGGCGAGTAATTGGAAAAACAAACCAAAGGGAAAGTGAAGAAAGAGCGAGCGCCGCAGCGACTCAAAAGGCACCCGTAAGTGGGGAATGGAAAATTCCTGCTGCAGCTTTTTGGCGATCGGCCAAAGGCCGGGGAGTATATGCAGATGCTGGTGGCTGTCTACATGTCCCACGTTGATTCCCAGATCGGTAATTTTTTTTATTTGTTCTCTCCATTCCCGGTATATCGATGATCCTGGAAATTTGCCTGATAAATATATACGTAAGAACTGACGGTAATTATACGGACTCTTCTGGGATGAAGAATAGAGGGGAGTATCAGAAAGCAGCGGGTCTGTGTCGATTAATGACAAATGGCACCCTATAGCCACCCGAGGATGCTTTTCTGTTATGGTCCGTAAAAGTGATTCGGTTGCGGAATCGGTAAATGGGACCACGGAAATGGAATTTATCCATCCGCGGGAAATGCATTCAAAAATGCCTCTGGAAATTCCAGGATCAATGCCGAAATCATCGGCGTTAACGGTAAGGTTATCAGGGTACATGGTTACCTGTAACAGGAACTCAGGATGCCCCGGAATTATCCTTGGGAATATATTCAGGTCTGTTTTTCACATGGTCAATGAGCACGGCCATATATTTACCCAAAATACCCAGATAAATCAGGATAATTCCGCCCAGGAATAGGACGGAAGCAATGATGTCCGTGTATCCGGGCACGTAATTATCCGTGAAGAGCCGGGCGTAAATGGCTATCAGTCCATACATAAAGGCCAGAATCGAAATGCTCAAACCCAGCTTAAAGCCAATATCCAGAGGGAAGGTGGTAAAGTTGAATATGGATTGAGAGGCCAGGGTAAAAGATCTGGCGAAGGTATATGACTGTGATCCGGAGTAACGTTTTCCGGGCGTGAAATGAAGATGGGCTGTGGAAAACCCGAGGACCGGCAGGATTATCCTCAATACCAGGTTTCGTTCGGGTAAAGCGTTTAGAATATCGGCCACGTTGCGCTTCATAAGCCTGAAGTCCGAGGAATTGGGGATAATTGGCGTGTCTGAGATTTTATTAAAAAAGAGATAAAAATATTTTGAACACAGGTTTTTGATGAATCCGCTTTGTTTTGAGTCCCGAATCATGGTCACCACTTCATATCCCTCCCTGGCTTTTTCCACCATGACAGGAAGGCATGCCGGGGGATGCTGCAGGTCGGCATCCATGGTGATGATATAATTGCCCCGGGCGCTTTTTATCCCTGCCCGGATGGCCGTCTGGTGTCCCTGATTCTTGATAAAGGAAATGCGCCGTATGGCATCATCTGCTGATTGCAGCTTCTCGATTTCACGGAGGGTGCCGTCCCGGCTGCCGTCGTCAACGAAAAGCAGTTCGTAATCAAGGCCTCGGCAGGAGCTTTTTATTTCTCCGGCTATTTTCGACACATTTTGCTCCTCATTATAACAGGGCAGAATAATGGATATTTCCGGAGTGCTGCTGGTGTTCATGATTGAGCCTTTGCCGGCTAAAAGCCCGGTAAATCAAGCATTTTTTAAAATAAGTTCTTCTCCGGTGCACAGAAACTCGGAAATAAAGGAAAGGCGGGATACCGGCATGCGCAAGGGCCGCAAGCCGAATTTTATTTTGTAGTCCGGCCTGATGAGATAGCTTTTGTGATATATCAGTTCCATTTTTGAAGCTCTCACCAGGCGGCGCATTTTGCTCATGGTCAATTTAGTCGACAGTACTGAATCAATATCCTCTTCCAGATGGCCGATGTCTTTATAGACATTGCCTTTTAATCCTATCATTTTTTTAAACAAGAATCCAGGAAGAATCTGCAACCAGGGAATCCTGGCGAATATACCGGAACCGTTATGCTGATGCCCCCCAAAGGGAGAAAAGAAAGGCGCGTAACTCACATACATATATCCTCCCTGACCGACAAGACGGGAGGCTTTGAGAAAAGCTGCATCCACCTCCCGGACATGTTCCAGCATGTCTCTCAGGATCACCATATCAAAAGTTTGCGCCTCCAGGGTAAGGAAATTTTGCTGCTGAAAGTTCAATACCCGATGCTTCCGTTTCTCCGCCCCTTCAACAGCCACCGAATCAGTATCTATCCCCAGACCTGATTTTAGCTTATATTGATCCGCAAGAAAACTCAGTACGCCGCCATGTCCGCACCCCGCGTCAAGAACGGCTTTGCCGGTGAGATCAATTCCAGATTCTCTCAGGGAAGGCAACAGGACCTTTTCCGCCAGCCGGCGCTGATAGTCAAAGTAATTCTGAATCATGGTATGCTCAGGGAACCAAAGTGCGTCATCTTGGTTTTACCTGATCACTCCTCGGCGGGATCCCCGCCACACGTTTCCTGCCACCCGGGATGCTCTCTGCCGGGCAGCCAGACGCCAAGACCGTCAAAAACCAGGTCCGGACTTTCGCCAGGGGCCGCTTTTCCCGTGCTGCAGCAGCATGAATCTTTGCTTGTAATAAACTTGTTGTTCCATTGGTAAAGAGCCAGGTAGGAGTGCATCCGGTATGCAGGAATTGAAATTGAATTCGCCAGGTTTTCCGCTGACTGCACGTCCCGATCATAAAAACACGAACAGCGTCCGATGGTAGTGTCCAGAAAAACCAGTTCTTTTTTCCTGTCTACTATCCTTTTCCATCCGCTGCCGCCTGTATACCGCAGTTGCTTTCCGATGTTCTGGACAATACTGCGATCATGAAAGTTGCTGTTTCGTTCAAGCTGAGGAGAGGGCGCGGACAGAAAAAACACAATGTTGAAGGAGGCTAACATAATCAAGAGAGCGGGTTTGAGCTCATGCTTATTGACAATCAGAGCCCATATCATAAAAAACCCCAGGCTTGAGCCGAAGTACCCCGGTCCCGGTCCGTGGATGAACAGCAGAAACAATATATTCGGCAGTATTCCCAGCATAAGCATAATAGCCTGGCTCCGCTCAAGGCCCCTGGCTTTGAGAAAGAAATAGGCCACCCCGCCCGGGCCGGCGGCGCCCAGCAGGAACATGAAGGACATGATTGTGTACCGGATGGCATTAAAGGTATTGGCGCCGGAAACAACCGCTGTGGGCTTGATAAACCAGGCAATTGCTTTTCCCACGGCCACGAAGGGAGCATGGTCCGCGGCCATCCAGGTAGGCACAAGCCACAACAGGGTGATAAGGAAAAACGCCAGCAGGCCCTTCACCCATTGCCGGAGGGACGGTTGAGAGAGGATTAAATCATACAGAACGACCGGTCCCAGGTAAAGCAGCAGGTCCTGCCTGAATCCCGAAGCGGCGGCCAGCGTGGCCATCAAGAACACGGGCGAAAGCCGCCTGTCCCTGAGGGCATAGAGTTCAAGGCATATGGCAGCAGACCAGCAGACCAGCGCGGCGTGAATAGCGGAGATAGGAGCGAAATACATGAGCAGGGGCATGCTGCCGGAAAGCAGCAGCGCGCCCTTCTGTTCTGCAACACTGGCGCACAAGAAAAGGAAAACCAGCAGGTAAGCGAGGCTCTGGACCTGCTGAACCGTAAAGGGATTTTTGATAACAGTATGGAGGGCCTTGCCAAAAAGCACATGGAAAAAATAACCTGGGGTTTGGGGCTGATCGGTTAAGAAAGAAGGATCGAACCTGTCCACCAGGGCGAGGGCAAAATTTACCGAATCTATATCATAGGGAAGGGGCATGCTGCCTGCTGCCCACAAGGCCAGCCATATTCCCATAACCGTCAGGAATTCCGCTGATTTTACCTTGATTTTCATGCTCATTGCCGGCACCGATTAAAAACCGCGTTTATGGTAAATCATACCATAAATGCAGGTCGACACTACCTAAAATAAGCATGTCTCACACAGAAAACGTCCGTTTTGAGCGGTTTATAATGAAAGGAAGAAGTCATTTCATCTGAGAGTAAGAGAATGATATAATTTACCCACATTCAAGGGGAAGAATGGTGGCGTTTTTCCAGGCTTAAGAAGGCCGCCATTTCCTCAGGTACCAATGAAATCCTTAGTTACAAAAAGCGGCACTATTCCCTTTCTTCCCTTGCTGGCGGTTTACAGCCTGTTCGTACTGGCAGCTTCAGATGGCTCCATTGCCGGAGATGGGGCAAGATACATCATGTACGCGCGGAATCTCTTAAAGGGATTCTATGCCCCGCCGGACACGCTTCTGCTTTGGAACGGCCCGGGATATCCCCTTGTCTTGATGCCGTTTGTGTATTTAAACCTGCCGTTCCTGTTGGCAAAATTTTTAAACGCCTTTTTCCTCTTTGCGGCCGTGGTTTATGTTTATCACAGCCTTATGCTGTACCTGAACCAGAGAAAACGGGCCGTCTGTTATGCATATGTAATGGGAATATATCTTCTGTTATGCGGCTCTCAGATACAGTTGCTTATGACCGAGCCCCTCAGCGCCTTTTGTCTATCGGGCTTTATTTTTCATTTTTGCAGGACCATAAAGTCCGGGGACCTCCCATGGCCCCATTTCCTGATTTCGGCTGGATTCCTGGCCTACCTTGCCTTAACAAAAGTTTTTTTCGGTTATGTAATAACCTTGATGTTGATAGCAACAGCAATCCTTTTGTTGATTACCAGGGTGAAGCGCATCAAACAGAGCGCCCTCATTTTTTTCCTGAGTATTGTGTTCTGCTCGCCTTACCTGGTGTATACATACAACCTGACGGGGAAGGCCTTCTACTGGGGAAATTCAGGAGGAATGCAGTTTTACTGGATGACGGTCCACGAGCCGGGGTTCCTGGGAGACTGGATTCATGAAAACACCGTGTTACAAAATCCTTTACTGTTTAAGAATCATATCGATCTTTACCGGCTTTTGGAAAAAACTGATTATGTCGCCTGGGACTCGGAAACGAAAAAAAGGGGGTTGGAAAACCTGAAGCAAAATCCAAGAAAATACCTGCTGAACTGGAGGGCCAATGTCAACAGGATGATACTTGATTTTCCCTATTCGCAATATCCCGGGTCTCATTCCGAGCTTAAAACCGGAAACCGCAGCTTGCTTTCCTTCCTTATTTATTTCCTCTTTGGTACGGCCCTGGTTTTTTTATTTCGGGGATACGGAGAAATTCCCTTGGAGATATGGTTAACAGGCTGTTTCATAATAGTGTCTTTGGGAGGACTTTCACTCCTGTCTGCGTTTTTTCGCTTTGTCGTACCTCTCATACCTGTGATGGGATTTTGGTCGGTTATCGTGCTACAGAGGACCTGCCGGACTTCACAGTCATCCCGGGAATGAGTGCCTGATCAAAAGAGAAAACCGGAATGACTCGGACATTCTTACCGTATTCCAAAGGGTATGTTTCTTCCATTTTAGCTGAAAATTCTATATTTTGCCAAAAAAAAAGAGTCTATCGATAATAAATGTTGGTAGATTTGTGACTATAGTGATAAAATAACAGGTAGGTTTTAAAATGATAAAAATGGAGACATGAAAATGGATAGAGTATTAAGACTGACCGCTTTGATACTGACCGGACTGTTCCTTCTGGCCTGCCAGAGAATCGAAACACGTAAGGAAAAATATCCCAGTGGAAAATTAAAAGCCAGGTGGGAAGTTACCGTTTCCAAGGAGGGAGAGGTGAAGGACGGCGTGTATGAAGAGTTTTATGAAAGCGGTCAGGCAAAAAGCATTGTCAATTATGTGGACAATAAAGAGCACGGGGTTTACCGTTCCTATCATGAAAACGGCAAGATGGAGTCGGAGATCTATTTTCTTGAAGGGCTTATGGACGGCAGCTACAAAGAGTGGTATGACAACGGCAAAAAGAAGCGTTTTGCCGAGTACAAGGATGGACAGCTCCACGGAAGTGTGAAGACCTGGGACTCTGAAGGCAATGTGGTCGCCCAGGGAAAATTCAAGAAGGGAGCCTGCAAGAAGGGAGATTGTAATAAGATCTCTTCCGGCAATGCCATCAGAGTTAATTAATATCCGCAGTTTATTTCCCGGTTTTCAGCCTCGAATTATCCACTTAAAACCATCCTGAGCGTAACCCTTTTAAAAAGAGGGACATTTTTTTTTATCGCGCAGAGGCACAAAGGAAATTTGTTTTTTACCTAATCTGGTAAACTTCTCTATGACCAGGCCTATTTATTTTATGTAAACAACTAAAAACACAAAACACATTTTCCTCTTAATTGTCAAAGGGCTTAAAAAGGGCCTTATAAAAAGTTATTATTTGCCGTTGCCGAATTTAAAATTGAAAGGGAAAAAATGTCTGAAAAAATCAAAATTATGGTTGCCGGATGCGGGAACATGGGCAAGTCTCACGCCAGTTCCTATCACCGGATGGATGAATTCGAACTACTGGCTTTTGTAAGCAAAGACGACGGTTCCAGAGAAAGACTTCCTGATGAATTAAAAGGATACAAACACTATGATGAATTTCATGCGGCTCTGGCAGAGCTTAAGCCTGATGCTGTGTCGATTTGCACCTGGCCCGACACTCATGCTGAATACGCGGTGGCGGCATTAAAGGCAGGATGCCATGTTTTCTGTGAAAAACCACTGGGAGCCACAGTGGCAGAGGCCGAAGCAGTAGTAAAAGCCGCTCATGAAGCCAACAGGAAAGTAGTGGTTGGTTATATACTGCGCCATCATCCTTCCTGGGCCAAGTTTGTGGAAATTGGCAAGACACTGGGAAAACCCATGGTGATGAGAATGAACCTGAACCAGCAGAGCAAGGGCAAAGAGTGGGAAACGCATAAAGCCCTGATGAACGCCATTTCTCCTATTGTGGACTGCGGGGTCCATTACGTGGACATTATGTGCCTTACAACCGGGGCTAAACCGGTTCTTGTCCAGGCCATAGGCGCCAATCTTTCCAAAGAAATCAAGGATGGAATGTATAACTATGGCCAGTTGCAGGTCAAATTCGACGACGGTTCCGTTGGATGGTATGAGGCGGGATGGGGCCCCATGATGAGCAACGTGGCCCACTTTGTCAAGGACATGGTGGGGCCTAAGGGCAGCGTAAGTATTGTCGATCCTGAAAAGGAAAAAACCGATGTGGATTCTTCAGACATTGACAGCCACACCGCAACCAATTCCCTGCTTGTGCATCATTCAGAGGTGGATGAGAACAATGAGTTTGTCAAAAAGGACGAAATCATAAACATGTCTGATGAACCGGGCCACCAGGATCTTTGTGACCGGGAACAGGCTTATTTCCTTAAGGCCATCCAGGAAGATCTGGATTTGACCGAACACATGAACGATGCTGTCAACAGCTTGAAAATAGTGATAGCGGCCGATGAATCCTTCAGGAAAGGAGAAGCGATTACCTTATAAATCTGAAATGATTGAAAAAAAAAGCCCGGCCTGAAGCCGGGCTTTTTTTCATTTTTGCGTTCTTAAAAAAAAGAACTGTCAGCCATTAATCGGTCTCCTTGTCTTTGTCCCAGAACCCGAGAAAAAAGACAACAGCGATAACGGAAGCCATAATTGCCGGTAGAAACCAGAATGCCTTCCAACTGCTCATGGCATTACTAATGATAGTCGGATCAACTGAAAGCTTTTCCACCGAAAACATGCGTCCAAGTGATTGAAGGAAACTCAGGGACTCTTCCGGTCTCACAGCTTTGATTGCGGAATCGAGAGCCTGATAATCCTCCGAAACGGTGCCGAAAAATTTGCCAAAGGCCACTTTATAACCAAAGTACATGCCTATTCCTTGTGTGAAAAAAACCAGCATACTCTGGGCCTGGCTTTTGATATCTTTTGAAGAAACGCGATCCGTGTACATGAAACCCGTTACAAAAAAGAAATCATAGCATATACCGTGCAAGAGAATTCCCAGGAACAGCATCCAGGTGACCTGAGAGGGCGCTCCCACTGCAAATAATACATAACGGGTGACCCAGGCGAGCATACCCACTAAAATCATGTATTTCACGCCTATCCTCCTGAGGAAAAAAGGCATTAAAACCATAAAGATTATTTCTGACATCTGTCCTATGGACATGGTTGATGCCGGTGCAAGGAAGCCGGAATTACTTAAATAATTAGAGGTGAAGGCGTAATAGTACGCTAAAGGGATGCAAATCAATGTTGAACAAATAATAAAAACCAGAAAAGCCGGTTTTTTCATAAGTGAGAAAGCGTCGAACATTAATAAAGCGCGGTAATCAACAGGTTTGCCTTTTGCGGGTGCCGGCGTGTCCGGAAGGACAAAACAATAAAGTCCCAGGGACAAAGAGCAGATTCCCGCTAACCAGAAGATGTTGAATTTGGCGCTCCATCCCAAAAATCCGATTATTAAGCCGGCCACAATCCAGCCGATCGTCCCCCATACTCTTATTTTTGGGAACATATTTTGATCGCTGACATTTGCAAAAACGATATTGTTTCCCAGGGCAAGCGTAGGCATGTAGCATAACATATGTCCGGTAAAAAGCCATACCATAAGCTTTCCATTTCCCGTAGCCGCCACACTTGGTACGATGCACATGAGGACGCCGCCGATGAGCAGCAATACACCCATTACCTTTTGTGACGCGAAAAAACGGTCAGCGATAATTCCTAAAAAAAGAGGCGCGATTATGGCCGCTATCGGCGCGGTTCCATATGCTCCTCCAATGAAATCAGCAAGGCCATTTGTTCCAAGGCACTGGCCTAATGTTACAAACCAGGCTCCCCATAAAAAAAACTGCAGGAACATCATAACCGAAAGCTGAGTTATTACTTTCTTTTCACTCATAACTTACGTTCTCCTTATGTTAAAATGGGTTAAGTAAAAATCTTTTTGAGGGTGATAAAATTTTATTGGAATTTAAAAATTTTGAAGTGAAAAATTTAAAAAGATAATTTACCTATTGCATTATCTTTAGCAAGAAAAATAACCGGTTTTTTATAACCCTGACTGAAATCGACGACGGATAAGTGACAGAGCGTATATCAAAAAACAGCTTTTTTATGGTGAATTAGTGAACTTCGGCTTATAACCACTGTTTAGGCAAACTGTGGAGCGAGGTTCAAGCCCGGAACATCCATCCCTTAATCAGGTTTTTTAACAATCCCTATGACATTTGGGAGGGTTAATGAAAAAGCGGGCAAACCGGATTTACGCCCCTCTGGAAGACCACTCTTCTGGATGACCCCGGATTTGGTTTTGATGTATAAACCCGCGGGGGATCCGCCTTCCAGGTACATGGCCCGGGAAAGGGACAGGGGGAGGCGCAGGAGGATTTCGATGAAGTCATGGACGGAGTAGGGGGAACTGGAAAATAAAAACAATATGTTGCCGGCCTTGTCCTGGCCCAGGGCGGCAGCGCTCCATTGGTCTTTTTTCTGCGACCATACATTGCCGCCATGGCAACTGATCATGCGGATATTCTGGATGAGAGTGTTGTATTTATTTTTAAATGAATCGAAGTTCTCACAAGCCAAGTCAAACAGCCGCACCTCAGGCAGTCCGGGGCCGGCCGGATCAAACGCCAGTATGGATTTGTAGGTTTTCAGGAGACGGGCGTTATGGACCTTTCCCCAGTTTTTTGAATAGCCTACATGAGTCAGATAGTCTTTTGCGTACATGCCGGCGTTAATGGCGGCCGTGAGGCCGTGTGTCTCCACCCAGTCTCTGGGCAGCAGATTAGTGCTGTCAAATTCCGAGGCGACTAAATACCTGAATCGGTAGTGCCGGGGATCGATTCTCAACACGGATATGGTGGAATCCCCCGGGCTTGGAAACAGGCCTGATTTGAATTCGGCATATTCCAGGCCTTTTTCAAGTGATTCCCAGCTGCCCGGCTGCGTAGCGGCCGGCAAGGATACATACAGAAAAATGATCAGTAAAGGAAGTAACATGGGACGAAATATAAAAATCGCGCCTCAGCACGGGAACAACCTGTACTTCGCAATTATTTAAGGATTGGCCAGATATTTATAGAGCTCGGATTTGGGCGAAATAACCATGGTAGTCGCTGTATCCAGGGTCTTTTTATAAGTCTCCAGGGTTCTCCAGAATGAATAAAAGTCCCTGTCCCTGGAAAATGCCCTTGCGTAAATTTCAGCCGCCAGGCCGTCAGCCTCTCCCTTGATTTCCTGGGCCTCCCGGTAGGCGTTGGCGGCTATTACCTTGACCTGCCGGTCTGTTTCTGAGACTATCCGAATGGAGTCCTCTTTTCCCTTGGACCGGAAAAAGGCGGCTTCCCGGTGACGCTCACTTTTCATTCTCTCGAATAGCCTTAATTCATTGCTTTTTGGCAACTGGACCTTTTTCAAGCGTATATCGACAATTCTTACTCCAATCAGGTGCGCCTGAGTATCGGCTATTTTAAGGGACTTTTCCAGCGCAGAATCCTGCCCATCAGAGATAATTTCACGCAGGTTGGTGTTCCCCAGCACATCTTTTACCGCGTCATGGATAATGCTTTCCAGGCGGTTATTGGCGGTCCGGACATTACCGACCGTGTTCCGGAAGCGCACCACGGAATCAATCTTCCATTTGAAGAAATTGTCCACAATCAGTTTTTTCTTATCCTGGGTAACAATGGGCTCGGGTGGAGCGTCATGTGATTGCAGTTTAGCCGGATATCGTACCAGTTTGTGATAAATGGGGATTTTATATCCGACCCTCCATTTCTGGTCTTTAATAATGGTGGAAATTTTTCCCAGGGAAATTTTAACCGCGTATTGCGCGTCATCCACGATGAATATAATCCCCGTAAGGTACATGAGTACCGGCATTGCCAACACCAGTATTATCAGGCCCATCTTTTTCATTGGATTTTCCCCAGCGGAAGCAGATTGGTGGTACGGGCATTTTCGTCTACAATTATTTTCTTAACCTTGGGCAGCACCATTTCCATGGTTTCCAGGTAAAGCCGTTTTCTGGTGACAGCCTTGAATTGTTGGTATTTGTCTAAGAGCTGGCTGAAACGGGCGGAATCTCCTTTGGCCCTGGCTACCAGGCTTTCTGAATAACCCTTGGCCTCTTGAATCTGTTTCTTGGCATTGCCCCGGGCTTCCGGGAGTTTCTGATTGGCGTATTTCTGCGCGTCCAGGAAAGCCTTGCCGCTGTCCTGTTTGGCGTTTTCCACATCCTCGAAGGCTTCAATGACCTGGCTGGGATTTACCGCTTTCACAAACTGTACGCGGCGTACAGTGATACCCACTTCGTATTTATCCAAAATGCCCTGAAGAAGTTCGTGAATTTCATTGACGATAAACCGTTTTTTTTCCGTGAGGGCGTCATCAATGGGATGCCTGCCCACAACCATGCGCATGGCTGATTCAGCTGATTGCCGCACAGTTACATCAGGATCGTCCACTTTAAGGATATATTTAGCCGGGTCGGAAATAAAATAATTGACCTCCATTTCCAGATCCACCAGGTTGCCGAATCTGGTTAAGGTAAGCGCTTCCCTTTCTTTATGAACTCTTTCTTTTCCGAGGGAGGTGGTGAATCCGATCTCCAGTTTCCTGTCATTGACCACATCTACTTTATGAATATCATGAAAGGGGTAAGGCAGCCGCCAGTGAGCGCCGGGAAGCAGTATCCGTGAACTGAGATGTCCGAGTTGGAGGATGACGCCTCTCTCATAGCTCTCCACCTGCACATAAAAGGATTTCCAGAAATACACTAACAGGATAACTATGCCCGCAGTGAGAACGATTGGGAGCGCCCTTCTGAAGTCAGATTGTAATCTATCCAGGTTTTCTTTCACCTTTTAAAAACTAGCAATTGCGCAAGCAATGTCACTTAACATCTGCCTTTGCGTCAAAACAATTTCTCTACTTCAAACCTCAAACACAAATGGTAAATACTAAATTTAGGCCCTTCTTATAAATTATCATTCCGGTTTGCGAACCAGCATTGTACCGGGGAAAGGCGTCTGGGGCCCGGTTTTAGACGCCGGGAGGTTTTACTGGGCAGGCAAGACGGTATGATAAAAGAAGCGGTTTTAAAGGAATACTAATTAAATATCCCATCATGAAAGGAAGGTAAAATGGGCGGTTTTTGCGGCGTTATTTCCAAGGATGATTGTATCCCCAGTCTTTTTTACGGCACTGATTACCATTGTCACCTTGGCACAAGGCGGGGAGGGTTGGCTACCCTAGACAATGGCGCCTTCACCAGGTATATCCACGATATCACCAATTCCCAATTCAAGAGCAAATTTGAAGAGGACATTCAGAAAATGAAGGGCAGAATTGGAATCGGCGTTATCAGCGATTACGAGGACCAGCCATTGATTATCGGCTCTCATCTTGGGACCTATGCCATAGTCACGGTAGGGGCCATAAGCAATGCGGATGAACTGGCCAGCAAGGTATACAGTAAGCGCAGCACCCATTTCTCCGAGATGAGCGGTAATGAGGTCAATCCGACTGAACTGGTAGCTACCCTCATTAACCAGGAGGAGAGTTTTGAAGCGGGAATTAAAAATGTACAGGAGTCAATTGAAGGATCATGTTCAATCCTGCTGTTGACAAAAAAAGGAATATACGCTTCCCGGGACAAAATGGGCAGGACCACGGTAATCATCGGCAAGGGGGCCAATGGCTACGCCGCCACCATGGAAACCTGCGCATTGCCGAATACCGGGTATCTGGTGGAAAAGG
Organism: Fibrobacterota bacterium; assembly: GCA_042567505.1. Lineage (GTDB taxonomy): Bacteria > Fibrobacterota > Fibrobacteria > UBA11236 > JADFYW01 > JBHPJW01. Next base: position 15,832 of record JBHPJW010000015.1, on the reverse strand, counting down.
ACCTGGGCCCCGGTGAAACTGTCCTTTTGACCCAGGATGGAATTGAGTTGAAAATACCTGCCCGTGAGGAGATGCAGATATGCACGTTCCTTTGGATTTATTACGGTTATCCGGCATCCAGTTACGAGGGCATCAATGTGGAAGCCGCCCGCTACCGCTGCGGCGCCGCCCTGGCGGATAATGATGATGTGGAAATAGATTATGTTTCCGGCATTCCCGATTCCGGGATTGCCCATGCCCTGGGATACGCCGCTAAAGCCGGAATCAAGTACCGCCGTCCTTTTGTTAAATATACCCCGACCTGGCCGAGGAGTTTCATGCCCCAGAAGCAGGAAATCCGGGACCTGGTGGCCAAGATGAAATTAATACCGATAAAGGAGCTTACCGAAGGTCAGCGGCTGCTGTTCTGTGAGGATTCGATTGTCCGCGGCACCCAGCTCAAAGATACCATTCAGCGCATGTACGAGTACGGCGCGCGGGAGGTGCATATGCGTCCCGCCTGCCCGCCGCTGGTTTTCGGATGTAAATTCCTGAATTTCTCCCGCTCAAAATCCGAGCTTGATCTGGCGGCCCGAAGGGCCATTGGCGAGCTGGAGGTAAAGAAAGATACCGACCTGGACGAGTATGTGGATGAGTCGACGGATAAGTATCAGGCCATGGTGGGCAGAATCGGGCAGAAACTGGGACTTACCAGTTTGAAGTATCAGCAGCTGGATGACATGGTTAAAGCCATCAGGATGCCCAGGGAAAAACTGTGCACCTATTGCTGGAACGGCTGTGACAAACCGTGTAAGTAAGAAAGGCCGGGCGGAGACGGTAACGATGTCCGATATATTATTCTGTGACGTTTGACGGTAAGGGTGACGATGCCCGCGTCACCCTGAGCTTGACGAAGGGCCGTGTGTCGTGATTCGTGAGGAAAGCACTGCTTACATCACCCCGCATCGTGGATAGGTGGTGTCTGAGGCCGCTCCGTCACCCTGAGCCTGTCGAAGGGTGCGGAAGGCTAAGACCCTGAAGATAAAGTGTCAACGTTATGCTTCGACGAGCTCAGCATGACGTTTGTCCTACTCCATCCGCCCATTTTCCATAACAATTTTTAACAAATCCCATTCATCATTCCGGTTTAAAGACCCGGAACAAAAAAGACGGCTCCGGCTTGAAGTATAGTTGATAGAAAATAACAAGCAGGCATTAGCGCCATACCATGATTTTTATATTATTCTGTAACGAGCAAAATGTCTGACACTATTCACGAAGAATGTGGCCTGGCCCTTATCAGGTTGCGGAAGCCCCTTACCCATTACCAGGAAAAATACGGGACGGCCCTGTGGGGATTTCACAAGCTCTTCCTGCTCATGGAAAAGCAGCACAACCGGGGCCAGGACGGGGCAGGCGTCGGCGCCTTAAAGCTCAACATGAAACCCGGGGAGCCGTATTTCTTCCGGATGCGGGAATATCGGAGCAATCCCCTGGACAGGATTTTTAAAAAGCTCAATACCCGGTTCGCTGAAATCAAAGATGGCGGAAAAATAGAACCGGGTAATGCCGAATCCGTGAAGAAACATTTTGAATTCGGGGCTGAACTCTACATCGGCCACCTGAGGTACGGGACCTTCGGCGGATATAATGTCAGCTCCTGTCATCCCTGTTTCCGCAGGAGTAACTGGCCCACCAAGAACCTGATGCTGGCCGGTAATTTCAACCTGACCAACACGCCCAGTTTGAACGCGGCACTGATAGGAAGGGGGCAGCATCCCATCTTCTATACCGACACCCAGACCCTGCTGGAGGAGATCGGGTTCCACCTGGACGAGGAGCATGATGAGCTCTACAAAAAATCCAGAATCAGCTGCCTGGACGGACCTGCCATTGCCGAGAAAATAAGTGCCCAACTGGACCCGGCCAGGGTCTTGAGAAGGGCCGCGGAAAACTGGGACGGCGGTTATGCCATTGTGGGCCTCATAGGTAACGGCGACAGTTTCGCTTTTCGGGACCCCTTCGGCATCCGGCCCCTTTATTATTTCGAGCACCAGGAAGCGTTCGGCTTCGCCTCGGAGAGGGGGCCGTTGATGACAGTGTTTAATTTAAAAAAGGCGGACATTAAGGAGGTAACGCCAGGATCGGCGGTGGTAATTAAGAAAGACGGCAGCCTGGAGGAGGAGCAGATAATCAGATCCAGGACCGTAAAGCACTGTTCTTTTGAAAGGATATATTTTTCCCGTGGCAACGACCCGGACATATACCAGGAGCGTAAGGCCATGGGGGCCGCGCTGTCAAAACAGATTTTAAAGGCAGTGGACAATGATCTGAACCGCACTGTGTTGAGCTTTATACCAAACACGGCCGAAATGGCATATTATGGATTGATAAACAGGATTAAGAAACTCCAATATCAGAATATCAAGAAGTCCGTGCTGGAGGCACAGAAGCAGGGCAAATTAGATAAAAAATTCATGGACGGATTATTAAAAGAAAACTGGGTCAACACAGAGAAAGTCGCCATTAAGGACATCAAGCTGCGCACCTTTATCAGTCAGGATAAGGGGAGAGATGAGCTGGCCTCCCATGTATATGACGTCAGTTATGGTTCGGTAAGTCCCCGGGACAACCTGGTATGCATAGATGATTCCATTGTAAGAGGCACCACCTTGAAACAGTCGATTATAAAGATACTGGCCAGGCTCAATCCCAGGAAAATAATCATTGCCTCCACCGCCCCGCAGATAAGGTACCCTGATTGTTACGGGATAGACATGTCGCAGCTGCACAGGTTTATCGCTTTCCAGGCGGCCGTGGCGCTGGTCAAGGAAAAGGGAAAGGCTGAACTGCTCGAGGAGGTATATATCAATTGCCAGAAACAGGCATACAAGCCCATTAAACAGATTAAGAATTATGTAAAAAAGATATACGATTGTTCAAGTACCCGGGAGCTTTCAGCTAAGATAGCAGAGTTGGTGACGCCGAAACTCGACTACTGGTCCGGGGAGGTGCAGATTATCTATCAGACCGTGGAAGATCTGCACAAGTCGCTGAAGACCGAGTGCGGAGACTGGTACTTTACAGGAAACTACCCCACTCCGGGCGGATACAAGGTGCTGAACACGGCATATTTGAATTACTTCGAGGAGAGGGCGGGGCGGAGTTATTAAAGCGCCTGGAAATAGTCTGAATGTTTTGCCGCCTTCTTATCAAAGCTAATGGTTTTCTCACATTTAAGATGGCTGCAAATTATGCCAATGAAAAGATCTGACAGATCTATCCTGGAGTTCCTGCCTGTGCTAATGAATTTTTGAATGACGGCAATATGTTCAAATTCGAAAACCTGGATTTGTGTCAGTTTTTCAAGTGCATCGAGGATCTCGGCTCTGGCGCAGTTATACACGGACTCGAGAACCCAAATTGTTTCCAGGATTACCACGTGGGGAATAAGCAGCCGGTCTTTTTTTTTCTCCGCATTGGTAAAAAAACGCAGTGCTTTATCTGATTGAGGACCGTGGTCTTTAACCAGAAACCTGACGATAACATTAGTGTCCAGCCCTTTCACCCGCCGGTCCTTTTGAATCTTGCTTTCAGTTTTTTATTTATTTCCTCTTCGGAAACGGCTTTTTTCGCCCTGTGCGCAAGCGTTCCAAACGCCTCCTCCGCCTTTCGAGAGCAGGATATGATGTAGACCGCGTTTTTTTTATCGCTGAATCGGAACTCAATCTTATCCCCTGTTCTCAATTCTAACAGCTTGCGGATGCGGTTGGGGATGGTTACCTGGCCTTTTGAGGTAAGTGTGGCATAAGACATATGATTCCTTACTTTATATCAATTTCCTTACTTAATAGTAAGGAAAATAACGGAAAAAGTCAAGGGAAATAAGCCTACGGTGATATACTAAACACTAAACTGTTCCCCGATATATTGGCATTAATCAGGCTTATCACCCTTACATAGTAATAATCGATCCCTTCCGGAAGGATTGGGACCTCCCAGTCATAGGCACCGTTGTTGGGAACCCCGGCACCTATGTTTGCCGCCGGAAGGCCGTCCGTATTAAACAGGAAAAGGTCGACATCGCCCCCCATGTCTATCTGGCTCTGCCATCCGATCGTCAACGTGTCTTCATAGTTGTACACCGAACTCAGGGCGGGGGAGAACACATTGATGGAGTAATAGGTGCTGTCATAACCCGTCACTGATGCCTGGTAGCCGCCTGTCTGGGACGTGATGCTTTCCACCCTGAAGTTATATTCCCCATCCATCGGGCAGAACCAGGAAACCACGGCAATGGAATCAGCGGTGTTTTCGTTTTCCGTGGCCAGGTCCGAGGTCCCGTCCGCGCCATAGAGGGTTATTCTGTTCCTCAGACCTTCGGAGGAAGTCTGGATGACATAGAGCATGTTGGCGGTCCCGCTGAAGCGGTACCAGTCGATGTCCTGATAGGTAAGGGTGTGGCTGTCCAGTGTGCCCAGGGTGGTGATCTCGGCCGCCAATGAGAGGGAATCATCGGGCTCAAAGGCGTCCGGGGCCAGACCGCTGATGGTAAATGGGGAACTGTAGGCCGAGATTGCCGTGTTTTCACTGCTTACCATGTTTATCTGGTAGGTGGAGCCGGTGGCCAGGTCGGCCGGGAGGGTCCACTGGTAATCACTGGAGTTGGGAACACTGGTGGAAATGGTGGCGAGGTTCCGTGAATTATAATATAAGTACAACCTGACACTGCTCCCGAACAGGGTCGAGTCCGGCACCCATTGAATGGTGTAGTCGGCTCCCGAAGACCAGGTTGAGAGCTGGTTCGGGTTGATGAAATTGACCATGGTGGCGGGATCATAGCCGGTCACGGAAATACTGTAGTTGCCGAAGTCCGTGCTCGAGTAATTTTCCACCCTGAGATAATAGGCCGCGCTGTCTGTGTCCTCTAGAATTATCTGGGGATTTTCCCCGTATACATAATCCAGCTGCACCTCAGCGCTGTCTGAGATGAGATACAATCTCAGGTCGTTATCGCCGATGGTTTCAATGATGTAGAGCATGCCCTGCGCGGCGGAAAGCTGGATCCAGTCAAGGTCGCCTTCTGAAAGCGAACGGTTCTGTACAGTACCGTCCGTCTGGATGACAGAGGCCGAATCCTTGTCGTCATCCGGCTCATACTGGTCAGCAGTAATGCCGCTGATGGTAAAATAGGGGCTGTACCCGTAAACCTGGTCGTTTTCGTAATTGGTGATCCGAATGCGGTACCGGTCGCTGGTAAGCAGGCCGTCGGGAATGGCCCAGGTATAACTTCCGTTATTGCCGGCCAGAGAGGAATAAATGGACAGGTATTCCACAGTGTCCTGGTACAGGTCCAGCGTGACATAATCGCCGAACAGGGCGCTGTCGGGATTCCACTGTATTTCATAAGATGTCCCGGCCGCCCAAGTGGTGGTAAGGGTGGGGCTTAAAAAGGTAAGGATGCTGGAGGGGTCATACTGTTTTACTGATATTTCATAATCACCATAGGTAGTTCCTGAGGTATAACTTTCAATGCGTAAGAAATATAATCCGCTGTCAGCGCCAATCAGGACCATGACGGGATCGGTGCCGTATTGATAATCCTGCTGCACATCGCCGCTGTCCGTCAGCAGATAGGCCCTTAAACTCAGTCCACCCGAAGTCTGCACCACGTACATGTTTCCCTGGCCTGCGGTAAAAGCGAGCCAGTCCCTGTCACCCGCCGAAAGCGAACGGCTTTGGACGGTTCCGTCAGTCTGGATGAGGGAGGCGGAATCAACGCTGTCATCGGGCTCGTATTGATCGCCGGTTACCCCGCTTATGGCAAAGTACTGGCTGAAAGCGAAGATCTGGCTGTTGTCGTAATTGGCGATACGGATGCGGTAGCGGTCGCTGGTGAGGATGCCTTCCGGGATGAGCCAGGTATAACTGCCGTTGTTGCCGGTCCGGGAAGAGTAAATGGCCGTAAACTGGATTGAATCACGGTATAGGTAAAGGGTAACATAATCCCCGAACAGCGCCGAGTCCGGAGTCCACTGGATTTCATAAGAGGAACCCGAGGCCCAGGTGGTGGCGGTGGTGGGACTCAAAAACGTAACCATGCTGTCCGGATCGAATCTGGTGACCGTCAGAGTGTAATCTCCATAGGAACTGCCGTTACTCCCGGTTACCAGCAGGTAATAGGTACCGGATTCTTCAGGCACCCAGATGTTGTCGTTTTCCGTGTAGGAGTAATACTGAAGGTAGGAGGCGTTGTCCTCGAAGTATATGAATTTATAGATATTGACACCCCGGTCATCCTGGATTATGTAGGCGCTGCCGCTGTCTGCGGAGAAGGACACCCAGTCGGTGTCGTTGGCAGTGAGGGTATGGGAACGCGGCTGCCCGAATTCCAGGCTGGCGGCGGTTTCCCTGGAATTGTCGGGTTCATAGGAGTCTTCTTCCATTCCCTCCAGGCTGAACAGGTCAGACCAGGCGTAAATACCCGGATCCTGCCGGCTGGTTACCTTTATCTGGTAATCATCCGCCGACACCATGGTGGCGGGCACGGTCCAGGAAAGGCTGGCGTCCATGGAAGAGGAACTGGTCAGGGACTGCACCAGGGCGGTGTCGCGGTACAGTTCCACGGACACACTGGAACCCGGACTGCCGGTGGTTTCCCACACAATGCTGTAGGTATCGCCCGCCGACCAGCTGGAACTGTCGGCGGGATTGGTTATCTGAATGGTCCCCGAGTACCCGGAGGTTATGCTGAAATACTGGCTGTAGGCCTTGATGCCGGGATCGCTGGTACTGGCTATCAGGATCCTGTACCGGTCCCCGGAACCTTCCGAAGAACTCACTGACCAGGTGTAGGATCCATTATTGGAAGTGCTGGAGGAGATGATGGTGACCAGGCTGGAATCATTATAGAGGGATATGCTTACCCCTGAACCAATGCCGTAGGTTCCCACGGAAGCGCTGGTCCACAGAATATCCAGCGACTCTCCCAATGTCACTTCGGCGGCGCTGTTTGGCATGTTGACGGATATGCTTCCCTGGTATCGCGAGTACAGGGAAAAGTAATGACTGAAATCATATTGTTCCGGATTGTCGGAATTGATGATTTTTATACGGTACGAGTTTCCGGAGCCCACTGAGGAAGATATGTTCCAATTGTACTCGCCTGTGTTGTCCGCGATGGCGGCGATGACCTGGACCAGTCTATCATCGTCATATAATTGTATGGTGACATAAGGATCCTGGACATCTTCGCCCGTGGTCCACCGGAGCGTATAAACGGAATCTATTTTCAGCCGGTAATTCAAGCTGGGAAAAATAACGCTGTAATATCCCTGGCTTGGGTTGGGAACGTTATCGGACTTGTCTTTATCAGATCCAATCAGGCGGCATTGCTGCAGAAAAACCAAAAAGGCCGAAAAAAGGCATGCAAAGATAACCTTGTTGTGCGTTTTCATACTATAATCTCCGGGGTTATTCGCTTTTTATCCATTATAATATACAATTTAGGGCGGATTCATTGTAAAAACGCCCGGGTCCCTCTATGGGAAGCCGGGGAATTGAAAGACCCGGTTTACGGGTTATGGACTATTCCGGAGTATAATTCCTGGACCTGGCGCTGTAGCTCCTCCGGGGAGCCGTGGTTATCAAGGATGAAATCTGCCCGCTTTCTGAGCTGGTCCGGGGCAAGCTGGTGCTGCATGCGAACCAATACCTGTTCCCGGGAAACGGCATCACCGCCGGATGTCCGGCTGAGCCTGTCTTCTAATGGCGTGTCGACCACAGCGACCGCGTCAAGAAACCTGTCGCCCCCGCTTTCAAAGATAAGGGCGGCCTCCAGAACTAACAGATCAGCGCCGGTCTCCCGGGCCCTGGCGGCGGCCTGTTCAAACACGCGGTACACCTGAGGATGGACAATGCGGTTAAGAAGCTGCAGGTTTTCTTCATTTCCAAAGACCTTGCCGGACAGGTACCGGTTGTCGGGGATTCCTTCGGGAGTGTAGCTGCCTTCGCCAAAGGCTTTTTCGATCGCCTTGCGGATCCGGGAGTTTTCACTCATTATTTTTTTAGCTTCCCCGTCGGCGTAAAACACTTGTGCACCCAGTTTTTCCAGCATCCGGCAGACGGTAGTCTTTCCGCTGCCAATGCCTCCGGTTATCCCGAGCAGAAATGTCTGGGAAGGTTTATCCACTTGTTAAATAGTACATCCTCTGAAAGTGGCTATAAACATTGCCCTTGGTTTGCATAAAGCATACTTTCTCAGCAATGTCTGGATAAATATAATTCAATGAGCGATAACTCTATGGCACACTATTGAGGGTTTCGGGTTTTTAATTATGGGCCTCCAGCCAGGTGCTGCCGGCGTCAATGTCAACCACCAGCGGCACGGAGAACCGCAGAGCATTTTCCATGGTATTTCTAATCAAGGATGAGGCCCTTTCCACATCGGCTTTTACTACCTCGAAAACCAATTCATCATGTACCTGCAGCAGCATGTCGCAGTCCATTCCGGCGGTTTCCAGGTTCCAGTCTATGTCTATCATGGCCTTCTTTATCAAGTCCGCGGCGCTGCCCTGGACCGGCGTGTTTACGGCCATGCGCTCGGCGTTTTCCCGGGCCATGCGGTTGTCTGAGGCCAGTTCCGGCAGATAACGGCGCCGGCCCGAAACCGTCTCTACATAACCCTGTTTCCTCGCCGTATCCAGGGTGTTTTTTATGAATTCCCTTACCCCGGCGTAACGCTTGAAATAATTTTCTATAAATTGCGAAGCTTCCTCACGGGATATGGACAATTCGCGCGAGAGGCGCAGGGGCCCCATTCCATAGATGACCCCGAAGTTGACTACTTTGGCGTTCCGCCGCTGGTCGGGAGTGACCTGGTGTTCGGGGACATGATACAGGGCTGAAGCTGTCTGGGTATGTATGTCCAGGCCCTTTTGATAAGCTTCCACCAGTCCCGGATCAGCGCTTAAATGGGCCAGAATTCGAAGTTCTATCTGTGAATAATCCGCGGCCAGTAACAGGTACTTATCTGACCGCGAGATAAAGCACTCACGGATTTTTTTGCCGTGGTCCGAGCGGATGGGGATGTTCTGAAGATTGGGATTCAGGCTGGAAAGGCGCCCGGTGGCTGTGATGGTCTGGGAATAAGAGGTATGCACCAGGTTGGTCCTGGCATTGATAAGCCCGGGCAGAACGTCCACATAGGTGTTTTTCAGTTTTATTAGCTCCCGGAAATCGAGGAGATCGGCTATGATCGGATGGCTTCCCTTGAGGCCGGCCAGGACCGCCGCATCGGTTGAATAGCCGGTCTTGGTTTTTTTTCCTTTTTTCAACCCAAGTTTCTCGAATAGGATACCGCCCAGCTGCCGGGTTGATTCTATATTGAATTCTTCTCCCGCATGGGAATAGATGTTTTGTTCCAGGTCCCGGATTTCCCCTGCCATGGATTGAGAGAGCCGCTCCAGGCTGTCCGCGTTCAAGGACACGCCTTTCAACTCCATTTTATGCAGAACCGGCAGAAGCCTCATTTCCAGGTCGGTGAATAATTCCAGCTGTCCCCTTTTTTTAAGTTCCGGCTCCAGCGCGTTCCAGAGACGCAGGGTGATGTCCGCGTCTTCAGCCCCGTAAGTAATGGCCTGGGCAACGGGCACTTCCGCGAAGGATTTTTGGTCTTTGCCTTTTTTGCCTATGAGGGACTCAATGGAAATCATCCGGTGTCCAAAATGTTTAAGAGCCAGGGCGTCCAGAGAAAGGCCCCTGGCCCCGGGATTGAGCAGATGAGCGGCGATCATGGTGTCGGCCGCATGATGGGGGGGAACATCGGGCATCAGGCCGTTTCTTTCAAGCAAAGCCTGGTCGAATTTCGCGTTGTGAAATATCAGTTTTTTTCCGGAATGAGAAAAAATGGACTTGAATATCCGCTTCATTTCGGAAAGACTGATGTTTGTTCCCTGATGATGGCCAACGGGCGCGTACCATCCTGTGCCGGCCGAGGAAGAGACGCAGATTCCCACCAGATCTGCGGTCAGTTTATCCAGCCCGGTGGTTTCCGTGTCCATGGCCAGAACCGGGGCTTTCTGCAATTCACTGATGAAGTCGTCTGTGGAAGGCCCTGCTTCCAGCAGGCGGTAATCGGACTTCCTGTCCTGAACCGCCGGGGCTTCCGGTTTGGCCGCGGATTTTTCCGGCAGGTAGGTCAGCAGCGAAGTCAGTTCCCATTTTTTTAAAAAAGCACTGGTCTTTTCCCGGTCAATTGGCCGGTAGATTAAATCATCGATAGTCTTCTCAAGCCCGACCTTGCAGTCGAGCTGTATGAGTTGCCGCGAAAGAAAAGCCTGGTCACGGTCTTTTTTCAGGTTTTCCCGGAGTGCTTTTCTGCTGATCAGATCTACATGTTCATAGATGTTTTCCAGGCTCCCGTAAGTCTGCAGAAGGTCCGCCGCTGTTTTTGGGCCTACTTTCCTAACTCCCGGAACATTATCAGAAGAGTCTCCAACAAGTGACAACAGGTCCACCATTTTTTCCGGCCCTACGCCGAATTTGCTTTCTACTTCTTTTGGACCCCGGCATGTGGCCGGCTGGTCCCTCGCTCCCGGTTCATACAGGCAGATGGAATCAGTTACCACCTGCATAAGGTCCTTGTCCCTGGTGACCAGATAAACTTTTAATCCTGCTTTTTCGGCAGTCTGGGCCAGGGTGCCCAGGATATCGTCCGCTTCAAATCCCTCCCTGGATAATTCCGCAATTCCGGTGGCCTCAATAAACTCTTCTATACAGGGAAGTTGTTCCTTCATTTCATCTGGCATGGGCTTCCGGTTGGCTTTGTACTGGTCAAAGAGTTTGTGCCGGAACGTGGGCTTTTTAAGGTCCCGGACAATTGCCAGGTGACTGGGATGTTCCTCCTGGATTAGACGCAGGATCTGTGAGGCAAATCCGTAGATGACCGAGGTCTGACGGCCCTGTGAGTTAATAAGGGGATTTTTGATAAAGGCGTAATAAGATCTGTATGCCAGCGCCGAAGAGTCAATTAAAAACAGGGATTTCATTAAAGACAAAGTCTGTATAAAAAGACGTCCGTATCTAAAGTAGAAATTATTGTCCTCAGGACGCAGAAGCAGAAAGAGAACTCAGAGTCTGTCATTACGAACCCACTATCGGGGAGTTAAAAGGCAGGGCTTCTTGAGACTGCTTCGGCCGTAATCGGCCCAGTTGCGAAGGTGGGTGAAGCAATCCCCCTCAAGGAACTCGTTCTAGAGGGAGATTGCTTCGCATAGTCCCTGTTACAGAGCTGTTGCTCGCAATGATGGTCTCTATGCCGCTGCGTCTTGCGCAACAATAAAAAATGTGCCGGAGAAGGCGCAATGAAAAGTGCGGTAAAAAGAAAAATGTTCCGGGTCTAGGACGGCTTGATGAAGCTGGCGATAATCTCCTTGGCTCCCTTGAGGTCCAGAGGACATTTATCGAAGGACACGGCTCCGGCTGATTCAAGTTCCAGCAAAAGGGAAGGGATCTGGGGCAGGCTTATGCCGGCTTTCTGCAACGCCTCGGTTTCGCGGATAATTTCTTCCGGTTTATTTACAGCCAGAAGCTTGCCGTGCTCGAGAACGCAGATGCGGTCGGCTATATTTATTGCGTCATCGAGTTTATGGCTGGTCAGGAGGATGGATGTCCCTTTTTCTTTAAACTTTCGCAGGAGCGAGATGGTGGTACTGACGCCCTGATCATCCAGATCGGAAAGGGGCTCATCAAGCAGGAGCAGTTTCGGAGCGCCCAGCAGCGCCAGTCCCAAGGCCACCCTCCGGCGCTCTCCAATGGAGATTTCATCGAGGAACCAATCCCTGCCCTCCGGCAGTTCTATTTCCTGCAGAATGTTTGAAACCGTGGTCTCAATCACTCTCCCTTTCATGCCCCTTAACCGGCAATTCCGGGCCAGTTCGTCTTCCACGGTTGGGCCGGTAAGCTGGCTTTCCGGGTTTTGCTCGACAAAAATCATGAAGTCATTCAACATCCTCTCATTGTACTCTCCGATTGAAATACCCCCCAAAGCGATGTCCCCTCCGGTCATGGACATATAACCGGCTATTACCTTCAGCAGGCTGGTTTTTCCGGAGGCATTTGAACCCACAAGTCCCACCACTTCGGATTTGAAAATGTCCAGGGAAATTTTATCCACAGAAATGTTCCCGGCTGGATAGGCGAGAGAAACATTTTTCAACGCAACTACCTTTGTCTGTTCCGGCATATCAATTCCTCATATTGGTTAAAGAGATCTATCCCCATGCAAAAGTTGATGCTGCTCAGGCATGATGCCATGACGGGATGACCTTAGTGCCCGCAGCGTGTTTCTGGTAAAGAAATTATACTATCCCCTGCACAAAAGTGCCTGATTTTTTTGAAAATAGTAATTTTTCCTTTTAAAAGTGCCATAGAAAAACGGAGACCGGAGAAAAGTTGCCAAATTCCAAGTCCAGGATAAAAGTGAAAGTCTGCGGCATAACCGAGGAAAAAGAAGCCGGGGAACTGGATGGCCTGGGAGTGGATTTCCTGGGATTTAATTTTTATTCAAAGAGCAAGCGCTTTATTGAACCGGGCGATGCGATTCCAATTATCAGGCGCCTGCGCCACGCGATGCCTGTGGGAATTTTTGTGGATGAGGGGCCCCGGACCGTGAAGGAGATAATTGAGGAGACGGGTATCCGGTATGTTCAGCTGCATGGATCTGAATCAAATGAATACATTGCCCGGGTGCCGCTTCCCGTCATTAAAGCCGTGAAGCATACGGAGCTGGAGGAAGGCCTGGTAAGGTCTGCCGGTAATGCGGAATTTCTTTTGTTCGATACGGCGGCGGCAGGGATTTTTGGCGGTACAGGCAGGTCTTTTGACTGGGGACTTTTATCAAGGTACAAGGGGAAGGCCCCCTATTTCCTGGCCGGGGGAATAGGCCCCGGAAACATAAGGGAAGCCCTTGAGCGCCTGCGTCCCTTCTGTGTCGACTTGAATAGTAAAGTGGAACTGTCGCCGGGCAGAAAAGACCTGGGAAAAATTAAATACTGCCTGGAACAGATAAGGGCTTTTTAGATCGCGGGAGCGGCCAGGCACTTCGCCACTTTATCAACCAGGACCTGGCGCTTGTACGGCTTGTTGATATAATCCAGTACAAATTCATATTGGTTGCACCGTTCTATGTACCGTTTATCTCCCATAAAGGCGCTGACTATGAGGACTTTCACCTTAATGCCGCAGGCCTTCAGCTCATCCATTAATTTAAAACCGTCCCATTGCGGCATGGCCAAATCACAGATTACCAAGTCGTATGGTTCCCCGCCTTTTATTTTTAAAAATCCCTCCTCGCCGTTATAGACCACGTCCACTTCATGACCGGCGCTGGTCATGAATTTCGCGGCTATCTTTGCCAGAGGTTTTTCATCTTCAAGTAAAAGCAGTTTGGCCATGATCAGGTATAAAATACTTTTTTTTTATGGTTATTTTCATCCTCATTTGTGATAACTTTGTGTAATACTGCGGTTTGGCAATCATTTTTTTTGACAGGATATACAGGAGTAACATGATTTTTATTAATATCTAGGATTAAAAGGAATCCAAATCTCCAGTTCTCCAATACTCCAGCGAGTATCAAAGTGACTATCTAATAATCTTGTTAATCCCGTTAAAAAAATTCTTTTAAATGTATCTGGACTGTATTGATTTTGAATAAGAAGTATTGAGGATTTTTTTGATGTCGAATTTTATCCAACGCAATAATTCCCTTATCAGGCTGTCCTGTCTTCTGGCCGGGATTGTCATACTCAGTGTGAATCTGTACGTATACCGCGGTTACAATGTGGACGATACCTACATACCGCTCAGATACGCTGATAATTATAATCGTACCGGAGATCTCTCATTCAATCCCGGGGAGCGGATATTGGGATTTACCTCCTATCTCCACATGGGATTTCTGCTGCTGGAATCCGGAATGGGCCTGGCGCCTTTTTCACTTATCAGATGCATGACGGTTCTGTCGGCGCTGGCCCTTGTGTTTTCCCTGTTCTGCTGGGAACGTAAGCTGGTCAACAAAACCTCGGCCCTGGTTCTGGCCCCTATCCTGATGTCCCTGTATTATCCTGTGGCGTTGTGGGGACAGACACCCCTGGAATCCATGGTCCTGGTGTTTCTGCTGTTCCAGGCCGGCATGTACGCTGTATTCGGGTCCTTTCAGAAGTGGGGAAGGTTAAACTGGATTTGCTGCATGACCGGTGTAATGGCCCTCAGGCCCGAGGGATTCCTGGCGGGGGTGCTTTTCTGGGGAATGGTGTGCGTGCGCTCCGTGATGCCCAAAGGCAGGCTGCTAAGGATGTTACTGATCAATCTCATACCACTGGCTGTGTTATTCGGGTGGTTCTGGTATTACTACGGAAGTCCGGTGCCGAATACCTTTCAAGCCAAAACAGGATCGGTATTTTTAATGGTGAGACGCGGTCTTGGCGATTATTTCCACCACTTTCAGGCCTTCTGGCCGGCTTATATTGGTGGCTTCGGCGTGCTTATTGCTGCCTGGAGACACGGACTTCGCACCAGGGCCTCGCTTTTTCTGGCTGGGACACAGGTCGTGGCCGCGTGTTACGTACTGTATGTGGGCGGGGACTGGATGCCGGGATTCCGCTTTATCCTTCTTCAGGTCCCGTTTTTCATTTTGCTGGTATGTATCCTGTGGCATGATATGCCATCACCGGCTTTTAAACTCATTTCCATGGCGCTTATCTTTTGCGGGCTCATCCTGACCCTGCCCTTCAGGTTCCGGGTTGCCACTCCCATGGATCCCGGCGCTCCTTTTGTGGCGGAGTACATAAAACTGCACAAAAACGCGGGTGACCAGATGGCGATATGGGACGTGGGGATCATCCCCCGGCAGGCGGAGATTTACACCATCGACCTGGGAGGATTGAATTCCAGAAAAATTGTCCGGGAATTCCCCCGGGGATATCATTTCAATCGTTATGATCCCGGAACCGCGCAGAGGTTCGCCGATTCACTGCTGAGCTGGAGGCCGAGGTACATCGTGCTGAAAGAAAAGGATGGAAAAATAACCCATGAAGGCATCGGCGTGCAGCTTGATCGGTCCGCGGAATTCCATGCGCTCTATAAACGTCTGCCCCTGGAGCAAAAAAGCATATATGGCATCTATGAAACTGAGGAATCGAGGAACGGATTCCGGGAGGAAGGGGGAAAGCATAAACGCTGAAGGTGATAAGTTACTGAGCCAGGCCCTCCGCCGCTGTTAAGCCAGCTGTAGTACCCAGTGCTTCAGAAGAATATCATGTATCCGGTAACGCCCGTTTTTAATTATTATGTCCCTCTTTTCCAGGCTTTCGATGGCCCTTTTCGCCTGTGATGCGGACTTTAATTCCACACCGCTCAATACTTTTGAAGAAAACAGCTCCCTTCCGTCCATTACCGCAATCATTTTAAGGACCTTCCGCTGGTTGAATGAAAAAGAATCCCAGAGAGAAAGGAACTCATTTTCATGTCTCTCTATGAGAATGGCTTTTATCTTTTCAAGGGAATTTTCATTTATTTTCTTTTCTTCCCATAAGTGATAAAAAAACCTCTGAACATACATGGGATGGTTTTCAAACAAGGAAACCGCCGATTCTATTAAACTGTCGCTGAGGCTGGCATTTTTTTTCCTAAAGAGCGCTTTGGCCCATTGTTTATAATGCGGCAGGCTGATTATATCGAGATGAAACGGCTCGGCCTGCTTATAGAACGCCTTTTTTTGAGAATTGAACATGTTAAGCAGTATGCTCCTGCGGCTTCCGGAAAATATATAGGACACATCTTTATGTCTCTG
>JBHPJW010000149.1:0-3946 GCA_042567505.1 Fibrobacterota bacterium | reverse complement strand
TATTAATCCGTCAGAACCAACGTAGTGATATACAGATCATTCCCTGTTTTTATTCTCAGGAGGTACAAACCGCTGCTGAACGCCTCTGCGTTCCACAGCAGGTATTCTTCTTTATAATCCTGCTTCCTGAAGACCCGGGTCCCGGTCAAGGTATATATGCTTACCTGAGCATTACGGAACGGATTGGGAAAACTGATTAAGGTAGCAGAGTGGAAAGGATTGGGGAAAGCTGAAAAGGTCACCGCCCGGGAATTCAGATTGTCCGGGCTCACCAGATCATATATGACGGTTATGGTAACCTCAAGACTGTCCAGGTGTTCTCCATCAAAGGCCGTCACCTGGAACGTGGTGTCTTCCGCCTCCGCGGGCACGGTCCCTGACGCCACACCGGCCGAAGGACTGGAAAGCCAGGAAGGCAGATTGGCAAAGCCGATGGTCGGACTGTCGTCGGGGTCCTCCGCCTCAGCAGTATAGGTGAAAACCTCTTCGGCATGAACAGTGTCTGCCGCGAGAGAGGTGATAACAGGAGGATCATTCACTGCCATCACGGTTAGTTCCACCACCAGGGTATCCGCGTACTCCCCATCACTGGCTATGACCGTATAAGAGGTGTCGCCGGTTCCCTCCAAAGGGATTCCGCCCACTGTGTCATTTGAGGCCGCCAGCCAGGAAGGCAGGTTGGCAAAGCTGACCTGGGGATCATTATCAGGGTCCTGTACTTCCGGGACAAACAGGTAGGCGAGATCCTCGGTGGCAGTATCTTCGGCTGATGACAATATGACCGGGGTGTCGTTTACGGGAATCACAGTAAGAGAAAGCACCGCGCTGTCCGCCAGTTCCCCGTCACCGGCAATCAGTAACACTGACGTATCCCGGGCGCCCTCAAGGGGAATTCCTCTCAGGGTGTCCCCGGAAGCGGAAAGCCAGCCCGGCAGGTAAGCGAAGGATATATCCGGTGTTCCGTCCACGTCTTCCGCTGCGGCTATATATTCATAGCCGGTATTTTCCCAGGCAGTATCAGAGACCGGGGATACTATGGAAGGGGTGTCATTTACCGGTATTACTACCAGGGTCACGGTCAGGGTATCCGTCCTGTCATCAATGGCCGCGGTAACCA
Source organism: Fibrobacterota bacterium (assembly GCA_042567505.1). GTDB lineage: Bacteria > Fibrobacterota > Fibrobacteria > UBA11236 > JADFYW01 > JBHPJW01. The sequence goes on along the minus strand of JBHPJW010000149.1, from coordinate 2,829 downwards.
TAAATGAGGTGTCGCTTACCGGGTCGTCGGGAGTCCCCTGTACGGAGTCTTCCTCAGCGGTAAGCCAGGAGGGCAGGTTGCGAAAGGAGATAACCAGGGGAAGGGAGTTGTCCGTCTTAGTGGCGCGATAACTGTACGGTTCCTCCTCCACGGCGGTGTCCAGTGACGCGGAACTGAGCAGGTTTGCAGGCAGGTCGCGGCAGACATGTCCGTGAGCCCGCAGGTAATACAACAAGCCGATTTCATTCAGTTCCGTGCAGGCGAAGTTGCCGTCTACCGGGGCGAAATCCCCGGAAGTTGCCAGCCGGGTGAGCACTTCCTGGCCGTCGTTAAAAAGCGCCAGCTTATCATCCATGCCGGTGGGTTTGTAGTAGAACCATTTCTCAATTGACGCGTTCCCCTGGAATACCTGTATCATGGTATCGGTCTGCGCGGCCGCCTGGGCCGCATTCAGGGTGGGCTGAATATTGCCGAACTCAGTAATCCACACGGGCATGGTGAGGTTTCGCTCGGCCATAACGGTAAGCACCGCGTTCAGGGACGTTTGGGCGGCGGACGAAAGCTGGGCCAGCATGCTGGCCGCGTCCGTTTCAAAAAAGGGATAGGCATGCAAAGTGATGTAGTCAGGGGTAACAGAAGCTGGAAGCGCGTCCAGGACCGTGGCTAAATACTCCCCCGTGGTATACTGATAGAACCTTCCGAACAAGGTGGTCTTCACATCGGACAAGGCGGCATCGGCCAAACCTCCCATGGCTTCAAACTCCTGCTCCAGTATCCTTTCCATGGCCGCGCGCAGGTCAGGGTCCAACTCATACAGGAACAGCTCCCCCAGGGCCACCTGGGCCGCCGGGTCCTCGTTTTTGATGATGTTGTAATAGCTGGTAAAAATCTGGGCGTATTCTTGCGGAGTGATGGAGGGAAACATGTTGGGCTCGTTTCCAATTGTCCATACCGTCCCGGTGATGGGAGGAGAAGCGGCCTTCTCCCGGCGCATGGTCTCCACAATCTGCAGGCTTTCCGCCGCTGTCAGGGCGGCCGCGTTTGGCTGGTACCAGGTAAAGACAGGCTTAGGACCGCGTAAAAAGGCAGGGAGGAGATACCAGACAGTCAGGTCGGTGGCGTACTGTTCCAGCTTGACCCGGAACTGCTCGTAGCTTTCTCCAAGGCCGTCGTTGCGCACGTCCAGTTTTGCGACTTCCCGGACCACGTTGTGTCCATCCGGGGGATCCAGCAGGGAATTTACAGAATGAAAAATGTTCCCGACCGTGGGGTAATTACCCTCCAGTACATAGTAGGGGATGCTGTATTTCTGGGCAAAGGGCAGGCCTCCTGTCCCTGTGAGAGCAAAAGCCGGATCGGGAACGCAAAAGCCGGTCTCAACTGCGAAGAGTAAAAGGAGGATACCCGAAGGAAAACGCCCTAACGCCGGTTTAACCATATAATAACCCCTCCCAGACCTCAGAAATGAGAACGCAAATATAATTATACCATGAGCCATGGTAAAAAGACAGGGAAATAGTGCAGTATTTATAGTCCGAACTCCGAAATCCATTTCCGGACGAAACAAATGAATTTCCTGAAACCCGGATGCATGATTTTTTTCCGAAAGATAAATACGGTTTCGGAAAGACGCTTCACTCTGACGGCAGGAAAAATTGGTTCTGGCTGTTCTTCCCCCATATAGCTAAATTGAAAAAGCCAAACGCATAAATGGCCTGCTAAAAACAATGAGAGCCTGCTTTACTTTAACCGTTCCTGACAATACGACTTGACGCCAGCAGTAGACATCCAGGAAGTTTCTTTCGCCTACAAATCTAAAGCGGGGCCGGTGAAAGCATTGAGCTCGGTAAACCTCGTCCTGGAGGAGGAAACCATATACGGCCTGTTGGGACCCAACGGCGCAGGAAAGACCACGCTCATCCGCTGCCTGACAGGACTCCTTGTGCCTGATTCGGGCAGTGTTCACGTCTCTGGCGGGATACCCGGCCGGAAGAATCTGGGGCGGGTCGGCGTACTCATCGAAAATCCCGGGATTTACCGTAAGTTGTCGGCCGCGGAATACCTGGGTTTCTTTGCCGGACTGTACCGCATCAAAAACGCGTCAGAGGTTATATCCAGGCTGGCCGAGCTTTTTCAGGTGAAGCTGAGTGCTAAACCGCTGGGTAAGCTCTCTATGGGACAGCGCCAGAAAATCCAGCTCATCCGCAGCCTGATGCATGCTCCAAAGCTGATACTTTGGGACGAGCCTTTCAGCAACCTGGACCCTCATGCCCAGGGCCTGTTCCAAAAGCACCTTGAAGCCTATATCCATGAGAACCGGGCCACCGCGATTATCGCCACCCATCAGTTGAATCAAGCTGAACACCTTTGCACCTCTTTCGGTTTTTTAAATAACGGCGCCATGGCCTACAGCGGCGGCAGGGAAGAGATCAACGGCAAAGCGTCTGCCGTCATGCGCGTGAAAGTGGAGTTTGGCGATGAAATTGACCGCGAATCCCTTACCCGGCTGGCCCGGAATCATGAACTGACCTTGGAAACTACTGAAGAAAACAATAACGAGTCAATAGTGCAGGCCGGTTTTTCCGGTCCCGGGCTTGGGGAAAAAATTCCCGAGCTCATCATGGCCCTAGCTGAGATGAAAATTAAAATCCGCAGCGTCATCCCGGAGAAAAAGGACCTCTATGACCTATACGAAGAAATGGTGAGGATCTGAATGAGAAACGCCTTTTTCATTGCCGCTCATGAGCTCAGACAGGTCTTCAAGGAACCGCAGTTTCTGGTGCCCTATTTCCTGGTTCCCTTTATCACCATTACTATTTACGCCGGATA
>JBHPJW010000148.1:0-3973 GCA_042567505.1 Fibrobacterota bacterium | reverse complement strand
TGGCGAGCCGGGGCGTGGAAAAGTTAACCAAGGCCATACAGGGTACGACATCTTTAGATGAACTCAAGGGTAAGTTTGAAGTTGAGAAACTGCTGAACTTGGTCAACAACTCCAACAAGGTCATTTGCGACGGCAGCTCGCGGATAGCCGAAATCGTCAGGAGCCTTAAAAATTTTTCCAGGATTGACGAGGCGGAAAACCAGGAGGCGGACGTCCATGAAGGACTGGACAGCACCCTTACCCTGGTACACCATCAGTTTAAAAACAGGATAGAAGTCATCCGGGAATACGGAAACCTGCCCCTGATAAACTGTTATCCCAACCAGCTGAACCAGGTTTTTATGAATTTATTGGTAAACGCCAGCCAGGCTGTCGAGGATAAGGGCACAGTTAAAATCCATACTTCCTCTGACGGGACAAATGTTCAGATAAAAATAATTGACTCCGGAAAAGGCATCCCCGCGGAAAACCTGGATAAGATATTTGATCCTGGCTATACCACCAAGGGTGTGGGGATAGGCACCGGACTGGGCCTTTCCATCTGCTATAATATTATCAAGAAACACCAGGGGAATATCAGCGCAAGCAGCAAGGTGGGGGAGGGGACGGTTTTTACTATTACTCTGCCAATTGCGCCACCGGCGTGACAGAAAACGGATTTTTCAGCCTATTTAATCTCCTGGTAAAATTTGTGCAATTGCTGGAATTTTTCCCTGGTTGTCCAGGAGACTTCCATAATGGCATTAAAAGAAGCCAGCCGGTAGGTAAGTCCTTTTTCACGGTGGCTTGTTAGTTCTGGCGTGACAGCTTTGTCTCTGAAATCCACTTCTGCGGATGAGGATATTATATCGGCTGGCATGATCATGATTAACTCCCTGTTTTTCTGTTAGATCTTGTTTTCTGTCTCATCTGCCTGTGTATACTGTGGAAAGTAAACGGGCAAAAGGATGCACGTGATCTGGTGTTGAGGTTTATCCTGAACTTCATAATGGGACTCAATAAGCGACTGGATTTCATGGTAGTCGCAGTAATAACTGAGAATAACTCTGCGGGTCAACCGGTAGAGCAAAGTTTGTACATCAATACCGGAATAAAAAATATCAGGACTCTTGTAGATTTCCATACAGACTTCCTGCAAGATGTCCTCAGTATCTGACAGGTCATGTATACGGCTCTTAACGTAATTGCTCAGATGTTCCCGATAATGGTTCCAGATTGTCTCAAGTTTTTGTCCCCGTCTGATTTGGTCTGAATTCCTCATTTGATTCCTTCCGGTTTTAAATTATGTCTCTCTTTACTACAACTCTTGACGCAAATAGCATACCAGGTATTTCGAACGCAGTTTATTCAGGTTAAAAACCTGATTTCATGTGATTTGACGTTTTAGATCGGTGGAATAAGGGTGTGTACTATTTCCCTACCTTGATGGAATATTAATATAACATATTGATATACAAGCGGTTGTGAGGGGGCGGCAGGTTGTCAGATGTGAAAAAAGTCCCAGCTTTTATCCCGGGCCGGACAGGTCATCGACCTTTATTCAGCTTTTGGATCAGAGCTGTTTTTTCCTGAGATTCTCCGCCAGAAATAGGCAGTTATATGCAGAAGATAGAGGAAGGAAAAAATCATGGCAAAAACAAAGGTGGCTGCCAAAAGGACTAAATCCGGATGAATACTGCGGAGGATTACAAAACCCAGCCAGCATAGTGTCGCCAGCACCAGGGCGCTCCACATGCAGCTTCTGCATGTCCCCAGTTTTGAAGAAAAGAGGGAAAGAATGCTTTCTGGACAGCCCTTACACGTCATTATTCCTTCTTTTCCATTGTTATGATAAATCAATATTTATGAGATGATTCATACAGGATGTCAGGGCTCAGATTCCTTTCCTGATCAGGAAGGCTTTTTCATGTAAAACTTCCTTTTCCTGTCGTCAAATCTCTCTATGGCATAACGCAGCATGGTGCGGGGCATGTTTCGATAATGTTTTTGCAGGAAATTCTCTTCTTCGTCCTGGCTGACGCGTTTGCCCGCTTCCCTCAGCATCCAGCCAACCGCCTTGTGAATCAGGTCATGGTTGTCCTTGAGTAGAATCTCCGCGATTGCGAATACATCTTCCAGCTGGCCGGCCATGATAAAAGCGAACGTGGCCAGGACGCTTATGCGTCTTTCCCACAGGTCCCTGGACCTGGCCAGCCGGTACAGGACTTTTCTGTCTTTGTCCAGCAGATAGTTGCCCACTATATGAGGAGCGGAGGAGTCCACCAGGTCCCAGTTGTTTATGTACCTGGTGTTTTTCAGATATGATGTATATATCTCCTTACGTCCGGCCTCGTCCGCCTTTTTATACTTGCCGACCAGGATAAAAAGGGCGGTGAGACGATGTTCATGTATGCTGCTGTGCAAGAGCCCGATGGTGTCTTTTAAGGATATATCACGGAAACGCGCGGCGATTTTCCTCTGGGCGGGCACCTTTAGACCGAGAAACCTGTCACCCTCTCCATATTCCCCTTTTCCGGTTTTGAAAAAGCGCTGAAGGTTTTTTGCCTGTTTGGGATCGCTATGTTTTTTTAATTCAGCCCTTATCTGGGACAAGGTAGTAGTCAAGCTCTTATCCTCCAACTCAGCGTTTCAGACCCACCACCTGGTAACTATTCCGGTTACGGGACTGGACATATACCTTCATGCAGCTTTTGTTCTTCCAGCCCTTACGTGATGTCTTTATGGTAACCTCGATTTCATCCAGGGAATGAGATCCGTTCTCGGGTTTAGGAACATCCAGGCAGGTAGTTTCCGCGCGGCGCCATTTCTTTCCCATCGGCGCTCCATTGTGTTTTACCCGGTAGAGGTATTCAGTATCCCCTGGTTTGGCAAGGTTTCCCGAAAGGGCCATATCGGTAAAGCACATGTTTCCTTGTCCTTCATCATACGTGAAATGCTCCAAGGGGACAACGCGGTCATACCAGAATCTGCCTATCATGTCCCGGCGTTCAATTAATATACCCGCCAGAATCTCACCGGCCTCCGGATCTGAATAATGTCCCTCCTTCACAACCGAACGGATCTGGGCGTCGGTAAATGACATCACCATCTTTGCCCCCCAGTACGCGTCCCGGTCAGTCATCAGGGAGAAAGCGGCCAGCGGATAATTTACCTTGAATCTATCCGGCTTGAATATGCCGTTATTGAACCGCCCCACCGTGGAGTTGGTGATGGGATTCCGGCTTTCCCAGCGGGGAACAAAAAACCAGTTCCGGAGCGGGTTTATCACCAGGGTATAAATGGGATTGACCAGAGGCGTGTAACCCCTTACCCTGGGCTGGGCGCCGAATAAAGAGGCCCCCAGGGTGGAGCTGAAATCCAGCAGGTAATGGCCGATATAACTTTTCCCGTCCCTGGTAATATAACTCTCAAAAAAATTGCCGGAGTTCAAGTCGTGATGGTTGAGCCATGAGCATAGTATGTATAATGCTCTTAGTTCCCGGCGGTGCTGATGGGGGACAAGGTCATTGGGATCTCCTTGCCTGGTCCCGGTGAACCTGAAGGAACCCACGGGCACCCCTTTGATGAAGCGGCTGGCGATGGCTCGTACGCTGCCGTCCTCCCGCATGTGGGTGCGCTCAAAGATTTTATCCAGGTCGTCCTGGGTCATGAACCTCTTCACTCCCCGGTCATCGACCAGTTTAACGCCGGATTTGATTTTTACGCGATCAGGGCGGACCTGGGTCAGGTAATTTTCCGGGGTGTGATATCCCGCGGCATGGTAGAGCAGAGTGGTGATGTTTTCCGCGGAGGTGCCGACCTCGGGAAAGCCCTTGATCTCCGGCTTTATGATAAAGCGGTTGCCCTGCGCGTCTTTAATCCAGAACCCCGGCGCCATCCCCTTCGACTTCACTTTAAAAATCACCCAGTCGCCGGTAGTGTCCGGCCCCGCGATGGTCCGGGGACCTCTGCGTATTTCTTCTTCGGTGAAGGG
>JBHPJW010000147.1:0-3995 GCA_042567505.1 Fibrobacterota bacterium | reverse complement strand
ACTTCTTTTTTACATATTCCCCATGTTTTCCCATAAGTTGATGAAATGAACACAAATTTTCTTGACATACTATTCAGTCTTTATGTTCTGGCTGCCATGGGACTATTTATGTATGGAATAAATTGTTACTGGTTGCTGGGCATCTTTCTGCGCAACAAACGCAGGGAAGTTGTTTATGACAGAAAAATTATCAGGAATTTCTATCGCCATACCACCAAAGACCAACTGCCCGTAGTGACCACGCAATTGCCCATATACAATGAAGCGAATGTGGTCGAAAGGCTTCTGATAGCCGTAAGCCAAATGGATTACCCCATAGATAAGCATGAGATTCAGGTCCTGGACGATTCGACTGACGGGTCCCACCTCATTGCAGGTGAACTGGTCGACAAGTTAAAGAAACAGGGATACGACATACATCATATCAGACGCGAACACAGGAAAGATTTTAAAGCCGGGGCCTTAAACCACGGCATGAAAACATGCAGGGGCGAATTCATCGCCATCTTTGATGCCGATTTTGTTCCCCCCAGAGATTACCTGTTAAGAACCATTCCCTTTTTCAAGCGCAATAAAAAAACCGGCCTGGTCCAGGCGCGCTGGGGACACCTGAATCCCAATGAGTCGCCACTGACACTATCGCAATCCATCGGCATAGACGGACATTTTATCATAGAACAATCCGCCCGTTCCTGGGGCCATTTGTTCATGAATTTTAACGGAACTGCAGGCGTCTGGAGAAAAGAAGCCATTTCTTCCGCGGGCGGATGGCAGGGAGACACCCTGACCGAAGATATGGATTTGTCCTACCGTGCTCAAATTAATGGTTGGCAGATGAAATTTCTCTATGACCTGGTTGTTCCTGCAGAACTGCCTGCCAATATCAATGCTTTTAAATCCCAACAGTATAGATGGGCAAAAGGTTCCATCCAAACGGCAATAAAGCTGCTTCCGAAAGTCTTCTTGTCCAAGGTGTCGTTTGCGGTCAAACTGCAGTCCTTTTTACACACCACCCATTACCTTATCCATCCTCTCATGCTCTTGACCGCCTTGTTGGCCTGTCCTCTACTGGTTTTCTATCCCCTTAAGCTCGGAACCTTGAGTTTTGGTTTGGTTTGTCTTCTGATTTTAATCTCATCACTTGCCCCTTCTACTCTTTACGTTGTGGCTCAGAGAGTCTCAAATACTGATTGGAAGGCCAGAATCCCCATATTACCTGTACTCATGGCCGTAGGAGTAGGAATCGCTTTTAATAATACCAGGGCTGTGTTTTCGGCGCTCACAGGTAATAAAGGGAGCTTTATTCGAACCCCTAAAGCAGGAGATAAGATCATTAAAAATTACAAGACAAAGCTGCCTATCGGTTCAATGGTGGAAATCTTCCTGGGTTTATACTGCTTTGCCAGCCTGATTATTTATTTCGGATCCCGGAAATATATTGTCGGGCCTTTCCTTGGCCTGTATTCCGTGGGATTTACTATCGTCGGCATAATTTCGATTTACCACCATTATAAATGGGTAATTAGAAGAAAGCTCTCTTCTACTCCCTGATCTCAATTCCCGCCACCCCATCTCTCTTAAATGAAATAGTCATTAGCCTTAATGGTGTGCGCCTCCCTTCTTCAGTTCCATTTTCGCCGAAATTTCGCCGGACAGGTGGGCATGGCAAGTCTGCACGCTGTTACCTTACTATTTTTTATTACTGGATTATGGGTGGAAAACTTTAAAAAAATGTAAATCGTAACCAGGGCGATATGATAGAGGTTCAGCACTATCTATAATTTCTCGAAAAAAAAATTCACGGCCCTTAAGGACAGTACTCAGGCCTCAAAGCTGACCCTGATCCTTAAAAAACTGCTGGAAGCCCCTGCATGGGATCCGTCGCTGTATAAAGAATATCAGCGGTATCTTTCCTGGGTAAAGTCTGTTCCTCCTGCCGCGGACAACGATGACATCAATGACCAGTATCACTTCTGGAACCGAATGGCCGGCCATTCCAGGGGATTATTGAAATGCCCCAAAAACAGAGACAGAAAAAAGCGCTTGGGACCAGGTATCCGCTGGAAAGTTGTACTTGACAACCTGCGCTCGGGTTATAATACCGGCTCTATAATCAGGAATGCCGACGCGTTCGGATTTTCAGAAGTGGTTCTGGGAGGAAATTCCCCTGCTCAAGCAAACCGCGCTCTTAAGTCCGCTGCCATGGGAGCGGAAACATGGGTGCGCCAGTCATGCGTAAAAGATCTTGGCAGTTTCATTCGCAGACAGAGAAATCGGCAGATAATAGGGCTTGAGATAACGCCTCTATCTATACCTATAAACAAATTTACCTTCAGCAAATCCGGATTATTGATAGTGGGAAATGAGGAAAAAGGTATTTCGCCCGAAATCAGGTCCCTTTGCCATCAATTCGTTTTCATTCCCATGACCGGAAGGAAATATTCCCTGAACGTTTCTTCCGCCTTCGCAGTGGCTGCCTGTCGGATACGGGATTATCTGTGTAAAAAATCCACAACAAAAGAACAGGGGGCGTATAGGCCCTTACAAAAGGAAGAGTAACCATGGAATCTGAACATCAGAATCCCAAACAAATTCGAATTTTCTAAATTCAAACGCATATCCTTATCGTGCCGGCCATGCCGCCTTGTGAAGCCTCCAGGGCGGCATGGCGAGAGACGCGAAGGAGGATAGCGAAATGATAACCCGGCGCCTGGCCAGGGATAATATTGACACGAGTTCGCTTTGGGCAGGCTCTGACCTCCGCCGGAATAGCGGTTGAGACTTTAAGCATTGGATACATTTTGATGTTCAGATTTCAGAAGTACGATGAGAGAATCCTTCCACCCTTCACCCAAACTTCCTGTCCATGATCCACGTTAAGTCGGAAAAAGAAATAGAGCTGATGAGAAAAAGCGGTTCGCTCGCGGCCCGCATCTTGAAAGAAGCTGTCTCGTTTACCCGACCCGGCGTAACCACAAACCAGATCAACGATTTGGTCCATGACTTAACGGTTAAACAAGGCGCTATTCCATCACCTCTCAATTACCGCGGATTCCCGAAATCAGTTTGCACGTCCGTAAATGAAGTAGTAACACACGGCATACCAAGCGATTATGTACTGAAGGATGGCGATATCGTCAATATTGACGTCACCTGTAATGTAAACGGTTATCATGGGGACACCTCCGCAATGGTGGCAATAGGAAACATTTCCGCTCAAGCGAAGGAATTAATTGAAGTTACCATGGAATGCCTGCAGAGAGCCATCGAGGTCGTTAAACCAGGCGGATATTATCACGATATCGGCGAAGTGATCCAGGATATCGCCGATGAACATGATTTCGGCGTGGTTTCTGAATACTGCGGACACGGAATAGGCAGAAATTTCCATGAGGACCCTCTGGTGCTCCATCATCGTTCAATCAAACAGGGAGCAAAAATATGCCAAGGCCATGTTTTTACTATCGAGCCGATGATAAATACAGGGACACCATCCACAAAAGTCCTGAACGACGGATGGACGGTGGTCACGAAAGACGGTGGACTGTCCGCACAATATGAGCATACCCTGGCTGTAACCGCCAGGGGAGTTGAGATTCTCACGCCGTATTCCGGTGATTAGCCTGCCCCCCCCTATCACTTTCAAATGGCTAAGGGTGACGCCGGTTTCGTCTTCATAACTTTCAGAGCTATCTCTTGCCGAGCTTCTCCTGTCGTTCCAGGTATTTTTTTCTGAGCCTGTACAGTTCGTCCAATTGAATGTGGAAATTCTGAGAATCATCATCGGTAATACCGTGAAAAACCAGAAGTTCAAGCGCTTCTATAGCCTTATCATAATCCTTCTGGTTCTTATGAAACGTTATCAAGGCCTTAAATTGAGCTGCTATGAATTTTTTATTGTATCCATAACTCTTGATAGTATTCTTGAAAAGATTCAGTAAGAACGCCGCCAGTATTGTTTTATCCATTGTGCATTTTGACTGCTTGATTTTATA
>JBHPJW010000146.1:0-4002 GCA_042567505.1 Fibrobacterota bacterium | reverse complement strand
GTAAACATTTCCCTGGATACCCTCGATCCCGGCAAATTCTCCCGCTTGACCGGGAACGGGTGTATAGATAATGTTTTCCGTGGCATCGAGGCTGCTCTGGAAGCCGGTTTGGATCCGGTAAAAATCAATATGGTGGTCTTTCCCGATACCAGGGCTGAAGAAGTACGGCAAATGCGTGGATTTTGCCGGTTTAAAGGCCTCCAGCTTCAGACTATAAGAAAATTTTCTTTAGACCGGAAAGTTGAGGACAAGCTGGTTCCCGCCGATCGTCCGCCGGATTGCGTCAACTGCAACCGTCTGCGCTTGACCGTTGACGGATTTCTGCTGCCATGCCTTTTTTAAAAAGTATTGCCGAAAGCGTGTTCAGGGCAATAAGACTGAAACCGGAAAACGGGAACTCCCGCCGGAAACGCGTTATGCACCAGATAGGAGGATAATATGGCCTTGTCCCATGTGGAAGACTCAGGTAACCTGAACATGGTTGATGTTTCTGCCAAGGATACCGTAAAAAGGACCGCCCGGGCAAAAGGAAAAATTAACATGAAGATGGAAACCCTTGAATTACTGAAGCAGGGAGCGCTGAAAAAAGGCGATGCCCTGGCCTGCGCCCGTGTGGCGGGCATCACCGGGGCGAAACGGACCTCTGACCTTATCCCTTTATGCCACAACATTTTTATTGACCGAATCGGTGTGGAGTTCCAATTCTGTGATGATGGCGTTGAGATAACCTCAGAGACGTTATGCACTGCCAGGACGGGCATAGAAATGGAGGCGTTAACCGCAGTTTCCTTAGCGGCTTTGACCATATATGATATGTGTAAGGCAGTGGACAAGGAAATGGTGATTAGTGATATACGTTTGGTGGAAAAAAAGAAGGAACGGCTAAAATCTTGATGCGGAGAAACAGTATTGAACATATGAATTCTTTTAAAATAATGTCAGTTAATGTGTCCAGCCAAAAGGGTGAAGTGAAAACACCAGTGGAAAAAATTGTCCTGAAGGAACAATTCGGGATAATCGGAGACGCCCATGCCGGAGAAGGGCCCAGGCAGGTTTCCCTGCTTGCCCAGGAGGACATAGACACTATCGTTGCAAGGGGAATGCGGATCTCATACGGAGACTTCGCCGAAAACATCACCACACTGGGGATCGATCTGGCGTCCCTGCCCATAGGCAGCAATATCAGCATCGACAGAGTGGTTTTAGAAGTCACCCAAATTGGCAAAGAGTGTCATAACCGTTGCGCGATATATGAAAAAACCGGAGATTGCGTTATGCCCAGCAGGGGAATTTTCACTAAAGTTATAAAAGGCGGAGAAGTAAATGATAAAAGCATTGGTACTTACTATCTCTGACCGGGCCTCAAAATGGATATATGAGGACAAATCAGGACCGGCCATAGAGCATATTCTGAAAACCGGCATCCAGGACGTGGAAATAACACGTTCAATGGTTTCTGACGATCCAAAAGAGATTGAAGGGGCCTTCATACTCAACTTGTCCATGGACTTCATCATAACCACCGGCGGTACGGGAATCGGTCCGAGGGACAACACCCCGGAGGTGACAGAGAACTTCTGCGACCGTTTATTACCGGGAATTCCAGAATTTCTCAGGATGGAATCGTGCCGGCAGACAACTCATGCCGTGCTTTCCCGGGCTGTTGCCGGGGTCAGCGGCAAGACCATTATCATAAACCTCCCCGGTTCGGAAAGAGGCGCTCGCTTCTGCGCCGGGCTCCTGGTCCCGGTCCTGCCCCATGCAAAAAAAATGCTTGAGGGTGGGGGACATTAGAATTATAGATTATGAATAAAAAAAACTACTTTATACTTGTCGCTGAAGGTTTTACCAAGGGATCGATACCATGATTAAACGAGCCAGTTATGTGAGTTTATTGGGCCTGTGCCTGGTTACGGTTTGTTATTCTCAGGACAGAGCGTTCGGGTTGGGACTTGTGTTAGGAGAGCCTACCGGCATCACAGCCAAGTTATGGTTAAACCGGAAAAACGCCCTGAGTTTCGGATTGGGATGGGGATATTATCACTGGGGAGGGCGGTACTATAATGATAACCGGTGTTATGACCGGGATTTTTATAATAACAACCGGAATTACTGCAACAACCAGGGCAGCTATTACGGATATGACAGAGACGGTTACCGGAGGCTGCACCTTCACGGGGATTATCTCATCCACAATTTTGAAATTATCAAATCCTCCTATTCCATACCGCTTTACTATGGGCCGGGCATCAATATCAATTTTTGGGATTACGGCAATCTTCCCAACCTTGGCGTCCGGATTGTCGGAGGCATCGCCTTCATCCCGCCCAAAGCGCCTCTGGATATTTTTCTGGAAATAGTGCCAATTATCCAGTTGCTGCCCGGTGTCTGGCTTGATGTGAATATGGGATTGGGAATCAGGTATTTTTTCTAACCAGGGGGCCGGAACGCACTAAAGCAGCACCTTGCGTGTGTAGGTTCTGTTCTTTCCCACCACCTTTATATAGTAAACTCCCGATGGCCGGTTGTGTTTGTGCCAGGTGAACTGGTTCTGGATGTTTCCGTACTTTGTAACAACGGAGCCGTTAAGTTGAAAGACGTAAACATCGACCGGCCCCATGTCGGGAGGGCAGGAGAAGGTAACGGCGTCCCCAGAAGGATTCCTTGATATAATGAGCTGCCCGGGCAGCGCATTCCGGCTTTTTTCAGTTGCGGCATATTGAAGGCCCATTTCAGACACTAGGTAATCCGCACTGGCGAACAACTTTCCCCAGCCGTAATCCTTGTTCGGTAAAACTCCGGTTTTACTGTCTTCTTTACCCAGTCCATGAATAATCTCCCTGACCTGATTGTGGGTGAGCGAGGGATTGTTTTCCAGCAGCAGGGCGACAAAACCCGCCAGATAAGCTGAGGCCAGTGAAGTGCCATTGGAATGATCATAAAGCCGGTCCGCCTGATGAACCATGGTTTTCATATTGCTCACGGGGACGCTGATATCCGGCCTTATCTCTCCGTTTGGCATGGGGCCCCGGCAGGAATACCAGGAAGCCGTTCCGTGATATTTGGTGCCGAAAATATAGTCGCCAACCAGCAGGGGTATGTACATGAACTGATCGTTATCATGCTTATCAACGGAAAAGACATCGTTGAATATGTCATAGCCGAAGTAAAAATGGTCCAGTATGGTATTCAGGCTCAATGATTGTCTCTCCGGATAGATGTATTGCTCCCCTGATTCAGCGTTTCTCACCAGCAGGTAGTTCTCAATACAGTCTGAAGAGTTGATAATAATCCTAATGTCATCGCCAACCGAATCGGCCAGGGTTTTTAACTGATAGTCGACCTTGTAGACCAGGATGTTGTCATAACTGGCTTTGATGACCCTGACGGTTTCGCCGGTAACCATGTTTCCGTCGGTATAAATCCCGTCTTTATAGTAATAGTCTAGAGTTTCGTACGTCTTCCCGGCGGAAGAATCAAAACCGCATCCCTTGACGTCAAAGAAATATTCATTACCCTCCGGCGTGGTGATGGAAAAGCTCAACTGGGTGGGAACGTCCTGATATTTGGAATCCAGCAACCTGTAACTGTTTGAGAATTGGAGCTCTTTTACTATAGGGCTGGAACTGACGCCGTCTGTTCTTATCTTCAGTCTGTGCGCGTCCCTGTCTTTAATATACATTGAAGAATCCAGGAGGACGGTGTCGTGGTGATTAAGAGACTTCACTATCAGGGCGTTTTCCCTGTTCAGATTACCTGCGGCGTACACGAGAGTATTGTTGGAACCGGGATCAAAATTGGTAATATCCAGGTGGAATGACTCAGATTGCGCGAATATGGTTGCGCAGGGCATGGAGAGAGACGAGGCTATAGAATCAATGATTTCTATGGCCGGTACTTCGTAATAATAATCATAATTGACCCAGAGCAAGTCCGCCTGGGGCGCGATGCCGAAATCGACAAAACGGTCGCCGTTTTCATTTACGGCTCTTCCGTTGCCTC
>JBHPJW010000145.1:0-4087 GCA_042567505.1 Fibrobacterota bacterium | reverse complement strand
CACTCTTCTGCCAATCTTATTTTTATTTTAGACTGCTCAGGAGTCTCCTCAGCCAGTCGTTTAGCTAAAATAGCCCGTAATTTGTCACCTTCTAAACTCAAAATTCCTCAGGCACCATTCCACAGTCGATACATGGCTGATCAAAATTTTCTTCTAATATCCACTTCAAACAAATAGGGCATTGAATGTATCCTATTCTATTTGAATTTTGGTAAATTGAACTACGAGTTAATCTTTTTTTGCATTGCTTCTTTGTTTTCAAATCATTTTCGAGCTTCCAGGATTCCAGAAGTGTCCTGCCCAGCGGTCTGTAAGTGCCGTTTAAAAGGTCGTCGATCACTTTTTGTCTTTCTTCAAGGGTCTTGGTAGTGTCCGCCACAATATGTTTCTGGGCATGTTCTGCAAGTTCATCCTTTGATATTTCTTGTGGGACTATTGAACAAATAAAACCAACTGTTACTAACATGATCCGGCTAATCATTTTTTTCCTCAATGAAATCTCTCGTTGTATTAATGCAGGGCGAATGCCACCAACAGCTTAAAAGCAAAATTGGTCATTTCTTTAAAAAATCAGCAAAATAAAATGGCGGAGTTTATTCACTCCGCCATAGATGATTTTACTCTTTCTTCTCCGAGGATTTTATTCCAAACTAATAATTGCCCCTATATAAAAAGACACCTGAATTTTTCAGCCCAACATATATTCGTTCGTTCTTAATGAAAATGGTATTACAATTAAAATCTTCATTTTTACAGCTAAATTGAGACAGGAAATTTCCACTACCATCATAAATTTTTACGGCATCAAGATATGAACATGCTACAAATAATTCTCCGTTTTCATTTAAGGCAAGATAACTATTCTGCAATCCATCCACTTCCCAAGAACGAATTAAATCACCATTATTTGAATATACCGCAATGGTATCCATTGAACAAATGTAGATGTCATCATTTGGTGCTATGATAATTCCTGATTTCCTTGAGATCGTGTTCCATTTTTTAATAAAATTTCCAGCAGTATCAAATACCTGGATAGTATTCAAAGATGTGGAAACATAAACACTGTCATCTAAAGATATTGCAATGCCGACCGGATTTTCACTAGAAGATCCATCGATTGTCCAGTCTTTAATAAAAGTTCCTGTACTATCGTATTTTTCTACTTTTCTTGATCCCTGGGAACTTATAACATAAAGATTCAACTTACTATCAATTGCCAAATCAATTGGGTAGGTTGATTGCGGAATTGTTAATATGTGATTGCCCAGGCTATCAAATTTTTGAATTCTATAGGTATTACCTTCTGCCAAGTAGATATTCCCGTATTTGTCACCAACTATGCCCTGTACACCGCCGACTTTCCCCTCTTCTTCTCCTGCACCAATTAAAGTGTCAACTAATGAAAATGCGGGTATTACACTTATTACCATTGAATTGCTCTTCCCTCCCTCATTATCTGCCTTATCGACGGCAGTAATCTTGTATTCATAGGTCTGGTCCTGGATGGCAGAAGAGTCTGAGTATATAGTATCAATAACCAAGGCGGAATTAATCTTCACAAAATCCGAATCAGAATGCTTTCTGTATACATTATATCCGTTAATATCAAAAGCCCAAAGATGTTCCCAGGATAGATTTACAATTTGTTTCAAGGTATCATAAGCCAAATTCAAATTTTGCGGAATAAATGGAATACTTGCTGGATCAAAGGTGCTGTATATACCCATGTCAGTGCCGTTGTATCCTGTACCTTTGCAGGGAGAATCTGTCTGTAAATTGTAATCTTCCTCACCTGATATAAGGCTAATAAATTTTGGATCAGAGTATACAAATTCAGAGACCGCTGGCGAAAAGGCCGTGCCGCTACTGATCAATTCACTGCCAACCATAAAATCATTATCATTATTATAGTAACCGTTGTTTTTTAATATTAAATTGATTGAATCTTTTTCTCCATCTATATATGTAGCGATATGGCAATTTAATATTATGTTGTTAATAATACTTGCTGTATAATATTTGTCTACTGAGAGTCGAATAGCGGACGTGCGATACGTGTCCTCTTTGATGTCGTGGAACACATTATTGTATATGTAAATCTTGCCATCAATACAAGTTGGACATGCATTATATACATGTATCCCATAAGTCTTATTATAACGAAATACGCAATTATGAACACTCACATCTAAGTTATAGAAAATTGACAATCCCTCTCTCGATCTTTCAATAATGCTGTAAGACATGGAAATATTTTCGTGGCTATTGCCATATATTGTATTCCAATATCCACTATCGTAACCGTAGGTATATTTAATGAAATTCTCTTCGCTTCCATCTGAAATCAATTCGCCTTTCACCTCAATTCTATAATCACCCATGAATACGACTTCTGTGCCCGGATTAACGATTAATGTGCCTCCCGCTGGCACCTCTATATCATTCAAAACCTTATAAATCTTATTCGGCCCCCACTCCCCACTTACCGTAGTTGTTAAAATCTCAATAATTTCCTTACCCGTTATGGTTATTATTACTGTGTCAGAGTAAACTCTATTCCCGTCATCAACCGCAAATACAGCCCTGTAAGTCCCCGTATCAGGATAAACGTAAACAATTGAATCTACCGTATCTGAAGCTAATTCATTCGTCCCGTCCCCATCCGCATCCCAGCGATACTCAACCGGGGTAATAGCCTGAGTGTTAACTTGGCCTTTAAGGACTACCTGTGTTCCTAAATCATAAGTCGTATCCTTCCCAGCATCCACATAAAAAGCAATTTCAGCGGTTACATCAGCAGAGTTAAGCCCTTCATTTCCGTCCGAATCCACTGCTTTAACGATATATTGATATGTCTCTCCCTTTTCCAGCCCGTTGGACAGGTTATCCACAAATGTCGTTTCCGTTAGCAAAGAGTCAACAGCCAGAGAATATTCCTCTGTTGTTGGCAGCTTACGATAAACATGATATCCGGAAATTAAATCCTCTTCCACCTGGTTCCAGGTAAGGGTCACGACCTGGTTCAAGCTGTCATAATCAATTTTAAGGCCGGTTACTACTGGAATCCCTGTAAAATCCAGGCTAAGCGTATCTGGAAGCGTTTCATCTTCTCCTGAGGTTATTGTGAAGGTTGTATCCTTTGGCTTATAATCATCCAGTGTAGATAGAATCCGGACATTGTAAGTTCCCTCTGCCAAATTTTCCAGTTTGAAATTCCCTACCGAATCTGTTGGAGCCGTAAATGTGCTAGTCCCAAAAACAAGAATGAATACTGTCCTACTGTCATGATTTGGCTGTAACCTGATTACGCCGGAGAGTGATCCAGGAGCTTTCAAGATTTCATCGGGCAACTTAGTAGCTGAATCATCGGAGACTTCAACGGAATCCTCGAAAGAAAGATCGCCGTCTCCTTCTCCAATTACGTTATAGAATCCATTAGTTAGGGAATCAGTTTGAAACTCACCATTGTCGTCAGTGCGGACGATATCAATAATTTCTGCTTTCTTGGCTAAAACAGGATTGGGATTATGATCTGCGGTGTAAATCGTTACTTTAGCATTTTTGGCCGGATTATCATTTTCGTCAACCAGGCGGCCCGCGATTGTTGCTACGTTTTCCGTCTCTGTATTGCTAGTTGTTTCTGTGGGTTTATCTGAGAAACACCCGTAAATCAGAAGTGTGATAAAAAGTATGCAATATATTTTCATAATACCATCTATTTTAAATACCATACGTCATTTCTGTTAGAACCACCAATAATCCATAATTTATCATCGAAAACTACAGAAGAGTGTTCATCCCTTCCGGAAAAACCTGAAGTCGATAAACCTTGATTCCAGTTTGTTCCATCACCTGAATACCAAATCATTTCCCCTCCACCAATAATCCATATTTTTTCCTTATAAACATCCGCAATTTCATAGTAAGCATTAGGGAATGATGCCGAATCTAAAACATTTGTCCATGTAACGCCATCTTCTGAATTCCAAACATCGTTTCTATATGCATCTTCTTCTCTGCCGCCAATAATCCAAATTTTATTATTAAAGGCAACTGATTGAAGACCATGTCTTTGTGAAAAAAG
>JBHPJW010000144.1:0-4093 GCA_042567505.1 Fibrobacterota bacterium | reverse complement strand
CTTGCCGCGGTCTTATGCCTGTTTCCCGTTTCTCTTCACCCCCTGGATTTGGTGCGCGAACAGGTATATGATTATTCATCAGGGGCCGGAAGGAACAAATGGGTCCATTTCCATGCCGGCTCCGGTTTTGCCGATCCCCCGGAGGAAGGGCCGGAAATAGAGAAACGCATGTTCGTTGATGATTACTCAAGTTTGACGGCTTCTGACGATCGATGGCTGATTACCGCCACGGAGAGATATCAGGTGGGGTATCAGTTGTTCAAAATAAGAGTGGAAGAGAAAACCCATGAGATCAAAAAACTGTACATTGCGTGGGAAGGCCATGCACAGGACCACGGGGTGAGTCTCTCCATATGGAATTATCATGATGCGGCATGGAAACAAATTGGCCGAAGCAATCCCGGCGATGAAGATGTGACCATATCCTCTGTCATATACGCCCCCCTTGAGGAGTACAAGAAGAGCCTCATTTACCTGCTTGTCACCCATGAGAGGGAGGGACTCTTTTCCAGGAAACTTTTCACAGATTTTATTCAATGCACAGTTTATTCAACCAACGAGGCCGGGGAAATTCCCTCATTTGTCTCCCTGGCTACCGACAGCAAGGGACTTCCGGTAGTAGACCTGGATTTTACGCTACCTGTGGCTGCGGCGCCGGGCACCGTAAAAATGACTTTCCGGCACCTGCGCGGGAAACCAGACAGCGCTTCCCCTCATGTCATAACCTTTGCCTCCTCATTTGAGAGCGCCGGCAGACACATGGCAACAATTAATGGAAGTGATTTGTCCGGCAATCCTGTGGTGGCGGCGGTGAATAATGAATCCCGTGATGCTCTGGTTGACGGGTCTGTGTATGAAGTTAAGATCGAGTTCCAGGACGCCGAGCTCAGCGATACCGCAGAGGCCTTTCAACACTTTGCCTATGACATGACACCGCCGGTTATCTCTCAAGTGGCTCCCGCCGGGGAGGCTGTCCTTTCTGATACCAGAGTCTCCTACCACCTGTCGGAAGAGGCGGACAGCGCCACCATTACCTGGGTGTGGACAGGCGGGGCAGCAGACACGTCGTCTCCCCATGTGCAAAGCCTGCAGGGTATAGAGTTGAAGGCCGGACGGCATGAACAGATTATCCTTGCCGACCCTCCCGGACTGGCGCATGGCGCTGTTTACTCCCTCCTTTTCAACGCGGCCGATCCCGCGGGCCAACCGGCCAGGACGGTAGTGATGAAAAACGTGACATACGACCTGAGAACCGAAGTGCCCCTGCTGGCGCTTCCGGCCCCGGGTTCTCTCGTCACAACTTCTGATGTTGATGTCGATTTCATGCTTCTTGAAGACGCTGATTCAGGAACGGTAAAACTGGTTTTTAAGCAGGTGGCGGGCAGGCATGATTCCCGGTCACCCCATGTGATGGTATTCAAGCCCTCTTTTGAATCCGCCGGGCAGCACAGCACTGTCCTCAACGTAAACGACCTTTCTGATAATCCCAATGTGCTTTCCGTCAGCAGCGATACCGCGGACGCCCTGGTCAGCGGTGCGACCTACAAAATCAAGCTTTCTTACCGGGACACCCTTGGTAATCCCGTGTCGGCAGTCATAAATTCCGGCCTTACCTATGATGTATCAACCGAACCTCCCATACTAAGCTTTCCCCTGGACAGTTCATGCCAGGATTCATCTCTGGCAGTGGAGTTTACTCTGCCTGAAGACGCGTTAAAAGGTACCGTCAGGATGACTTTTATTCATACCGGCGACCTGGTACCCGCCTGGTCTCCCCGGGCCGCGGCAAAGGAGTGGGAATGGGAAGACGGCGTTCGGGTGGCGAATTTGAGCGATTCCGATTTGTCCCATGGAAAAGGCGGCCAATCACCTCTCGTGGGATTGAAGGAGGGAAGCCATCTGGCCCGGTTTGCCTTCCGGAGTGAGCAGCAGATTTCCAACACCCACACCATAGTGTTGCCTTCCGGCCGGGAAGCCGAAGGAACCTATCTTTTCAGCCTTAACGGAAATGATCTGTCCATCCGCAACGCCTCGCAGTCAAAGGGAAGCCAGTCAGGCCCCGGGCTGGTTGATGGGGGAATATATGACATTGTGCTTGCATACCAGGACAACCTGGGCCACGGCAAAGCGTCTGATACCTGCAGGCACATGATATATGATGTGACTTCTCCTGATGTCACGCTCAACAATCCCGCCTGGGAAAGTACGGTAAATTCCCCTCTGGTCTCTTACTCGCTTTCGGAAGATATTTCCAGCGGCAGTATTTCCTGGACCAGGACAGGCGGGGAACCGGACAGCAATTCCCCTCATATAGGGAGGCTCAGGGGCAAACAACTTCTGGCTGGTGAGCACAGCCAGCAGCGTCTTTTCCCCGAACCGAGGCTGGTAGTGGGCTCTGTCTATACCGTGTCTCTGGAGGTGGAGGACAGGGCGGGGAACAAGGCCGCGGTCACGCCCCACACCAACATTACCATGCGTGGCCTGCTCCATCTGCTGGAAGGCTTTAAATAGCGGTTTTCCCGCACCCTTTTATTTCGTATTTTTGCCTCAGGCAGGCTGAGGCATGAACTACGGCAGGTATAGAATCCTCTCCCAGATTGGGGAAGGCGGGATGGCCAGGGTGTTCCTTGCCGAGGACCCTGTGCTCGGGCGTTCAGTAGCTGTCAAGGTGCTGCACCCGCATCTGGCCTCCAACCGGAGCCAGATGGAGCGGTTTGCCATCGAGGCCAGGACGGCCGCCACTCTGAAGAGTCCCCATATCATAGAGATATACGACTACGGCATTCAGGACAACCGCCAGTATTTTGTAATGGAATACATCAAAGGCTCGAGCCTGTCCAGCGTTTGCGAGGCCGTTCCGGGCATGCCCCTGCCGTCTGAAGTTTGCGCTTCCATTATCTGCCAGGCATCAGAGGGATTGCTGGTGGCGGAGAAAAAGCAGGTGGTGCACAGAGACCTCAAGCCGGAAAACCTGATGATAGACCATGAGGGAATTGTGAAAATCGCTGATTTCGGTATCGCCCGCCCGGGGGGGGACAGCGGAGGAAGGACGCAGCCCGGCACGGTAATCGGCACGCCTTATTATATGGCTCCAGAACAGTTTATCGGATTACCAACTACCACCAGGACAGACATCTGGGCGCTGGGTGTTAACCTGTATTTCTGTCTCACAGGCTGTTTGCCTTTTGAAGGAGAAGAAATAACGGAAATATTAAACAAGGTCTGCACCCAGAAACATGAATCCGTAGTCCGGAAGGTTGAATGCGCAGATAGTGAATTGTCGCGACTCACCGATATTATGCTCCATAAGGACCCCAGGCTGAGGGGCAAAGGGGCTCGGTGGTTGAGAGATGTATTGCGTAAATATCTCAGGAAAAGGGGCGTTTATAATCCTGGAGAGGTGACTAGGAAATTTATAGATGATCTGGGACCGCTGCGGGAAAAACGAAGGCGTCCCCTTCAGGCCGATGGCAGGTCGGATTCAGGAGCGGGCGTTTCACTGTACATACCGTCAAAAGAGGGCGGTGTCACGGGTACAGATACAGACAGCACTTCCGGAGGGACAGGGTATCGCGGTGGCAGTGATCTTTCCTCCCTGCTGCCCAGAAAAAACACCACGGCCTGGGTGGCCGGTAAGCTCAAAGACGGTATTTCCCAGGTAAGGAAAAAGCTGGGCCGGCTGGTGGTTCCCGAGGGGGAAAGGAAAGGGCTGCTCAGCTTAGCCATTGAGCCGGACAACCTGAAGCTTGAAGTAGGGCAGAGCATGCAGTTGAGCTATAAAATAAGTCCTCCCGATGCCGGGAAGGAGATTGTTTGGGAGTCATCAAATTCAAAAGTGGTCCTGGTAAGGAACGCCTCGGTTTTCGGCCTCAGTCCGGGAAAGGCCAGAGTCTACGCTGTTCCCGGCATGGATCCTTCCCTGAAAGCGGTGTGCAGAGTGCAGGTCAGATCGAAGAGCCCTGAGGAAGAATAAGGCCAGAGACCTTTGCGAAAGCTTGTCTGATTTTGTATGACTCATGATATTCCCGCCGGGCCCGGTTTTACAAGTTTCTGTCATGTTTTTGTTAAAACCGGGAGTTTCGTTTATATTATT
>JBHPJW010000143.1:0-4142 GCA_042567505.1 Fibrobacterota bacterium | reverse complement strand
TTGAATTAGGTGAACGCCCTCTTACAAATTAAAAGCCCATGTTAATAATCTTCCCTACTCGCTACGCCATGCTATTAGAGCCCAATACTCCATTACTCCAATACTCCATCCGTCATCTAACAAAAACAGCATAAATTCCGTAAGAAATCAGACCCCAAGGCCTCTTATATGACAAACGACCAGGAACTGCTGCAAGGCCTTTTTAACGGGGACCGCAGAGACCAGATGGAATTTTTAAGGAACTATACGCCCCTGCTATACAGCATAGCCCGCAAGGTCAATACCCGGGACCCGTCGGTTGACTTTGATGATCTGGTGCATGAGGGATTTCTGCATTTATTTGATAAGGACTTCAGGCGGCTCAGGGGATTTCAGTTCAAGTCCAAGCTTTCAACCTTTATCTTCACGGTAGTGCGCAGGCATCTGCTGTCTAAAGTCGCCAGGATTGAGAAAAGTGATTCCAAAATTCCGGAGCATGCCGGAGGAAAGACAGATCCAGGCGTGGAATGGGAGGCCCTGTTTTCCAAAGACGCGGAGATGGAGTATATACACCGGGAAAGCGCCGACCGGCGCAGGGAAACCCTGAATCGGGCCCTGGAGGGCCTGAGCGAGGAAGAGCGGCTCCAGGTGAGATATCATATTGACGGATATTCAACTGAAAGAATTATTAAAATAATGGGATTTCCCAACCGGGGCGTCCTGGACAAGCGCAAGTACAACATTATCCAGAGAATGAAAAAAGCCATTAAAAAAATGGAATTGGAAAAAAAACATGCAAGATAAACTTCACAACCCGCTTTCAGCCGAAGAAATGGCCTGCCTGGTGGATGGCCGGGGAACGGAAGACCAGGTCCGGCAGTGGCGGCAGAGACTGCTCCACAACCGGGAGCAGAGGGAGGAGTACGCCGAACTGATAGAACTCACCGGGGAGAAACACGGTCTGGTGGAAGAGTACCGGGTGGAGGAACTGGCTGACAGGTACTTTCCCACGCCGGCGCTGGGCGATATATGCATCCGGGTAAAAGACAACCTGTTGAGGCTGGTAGAGGCTGCGGGTTGGAGCGTCCCGGCTCTGGATTACCGGGATGATGGGACGGATGCGGCGGAGGGCGATGAAGGCATGATGAGCCTTAACAGGCAGGTGGATAATCTCGATATCAACCTGCAGATAATCCGCGTGAAAAAAGATTCCCTCAACCTGTCTGTTGAAATAAGGGACATGGTAAACCAGCAGGCGCCGGACATGAAAGTGTCTTTGGTGAAAAACGGAAGGGTCTTGAATTCCCGGCACCTGGAGAACAGCCAGGCCCGCTTCAGGGAGATCGTGCCGGGGGAATACGATGTTTCCATGGCCGGGCCGGACGGGGAAAGATTTAAGGTACGCCTGAAAATAGACTAGTGATGGCCGGACAACTGCGCATAGATATTAGAGAGGACGAGTCCGGGCTGTACTTTGAAAGCGCGCGCCTGGATAAAGAATCCGGCGGCCATCTGGTGAAACACCGGCCGGCCCGGGAACCGGACTGGGACGCCGCGCAGGCAGAGGTAAAAGCGATCTTTGACCGGGCCTTCGGCGGCAATCAGGGCTGGTGCGACAGCCTGCGGGAATGGGGCGGCCGCGCTTTCACCGATTATATCCCTGAGGGCATTCAAAAGGAGCTTAAGGACCTTGGGCAGGGCAGTGTTACCTGGGTGCTGTGCTCCACCAGGGCGGCCGCCTTTCCCTGGGAACTGGCCCATGACGGAGAGGACTTCCTGCTGCGCAAATATGCCTGCGGCCGCCTGCTGCAGGGCGGGCAAAGCAAATCCAGGGCGGGGCCCAACCGCAGCGGCAGTATATTACTGCTGTCTGATCTCACCGGAGACCTGCCTGAAGCTTACCGGGAGGGCCGGGAGCTCTGCGCGTTCCTGGAACAGGACACGGGCCTGGCCCTGCAGACCGAGACCAGGTACAGCCGTCCCCAGCTGCTGACCGAGGCGGGGAGGGACGCCGTCATGGAAGAGATGCAAAAGCACGAGATAGTCCATTTCTGCGGCCACTCGCAGTTCACGGGCCGCGGCCAGGACTCGGGCTGGCGCCTTTCCCATGATGAACTTTTAAACCTGGCCGACATGATGGACCTGGGGCGCTATCCGGAAGTCCCGCAGCTCATCTTCAGCAATTCCTGCTCTTCCGGGGAGCAGCCTCTGCAGGCCGAAGAGGCCCTGTCCGGCATTGCCGGCGCATTCCTCTCCGCCGGCGTTTCCGGGTACATCGGCGCCATCTGCCGGGTGGAAGACAGCCATGCCCACGATTTTGCCCGGCGCTTTTACCAGACCCTGGGAAACGGGCGCGGCCATGCCGCCAACCTGCATAAGGTACAGCGGGAAACACCCCTTGAAGACCCGGCCTGGGCGGTATATAGGTACTACGGTGATCCGGTGAAAAAATCCATTGAGGTTCCCCACCCCCATCTGTCATTCCCCGCGAAGGCGGGGAATCTCCAAAGCCTTACATGTACTGGGGCAAACTCCTGCAGGGACTCTCAGGGGCTTCAGAAGACAGACAGCAGAAAAAAGACAGCTGCAGTACTGCTTGTGCTGTTGGTAATCGCTGTGCTTCTAGGTTTTTTGTTTTATAAAAAAATGTCTACAGGCAAACTCAAGCAGAACTTTATTTATATAGAGGGGAACTCCGCTTCCCCCGTTGACAGTCTTAAGCGCTGAACTCGGGACAAGGGTAATCTGATCCGAGACTCTTCAATCCATATACTTTTGTAAGTCCCTGTAATAATTTTCATGAGGGCCTATCATAATCAATTCAATTTGATCCTTGTTTTTGCGATAGGCTAATAGATATTGAAGGGCGTTTACCTTGAATTTAAGAACGAAAATTTCTTTCAGGGCGCCTGATTTTTGTATACCAATATTCGGGTTCGCAACAATGCGCTTAATCTGATTATCAAGGATTCTCTTTTCATTCTTCCTGATTTTTCTAACAGTTCGAAAAAAAATCGGCGATTGAATAATCTTCATGTGGTTCATCCAAACTTATATTCAACGCCCTGTCCATTTTCCAGTTCCGCAACCCCAATGAGGATTTCCTTGATCAATTTAAAGGTCAAATCAGGATTATCTTCGGCGATTTTTCCAACCTTTGCCCAGTGTTCAATTTGCCCGGTGATGGACCTGTTTTCAACCCTGGAAATAACTTTTGCTTCTTCAACCAGGTCTTCAGATATTCTGACCGCAGTACCCATAAAGCATCTCCTTTCATATTACATTATACAACAAAACATTGCATAATGCAACATATTATTATTGTTTATTTAAATATTTCGCTGTTTTCGGTAAACCATCCAGGAATAAATATAGGACAGGACAAAAACGGATAATCTACTATTTTCAAAATTCACCTTGACTTTTACCTCATTTGACGTTATAGTTTAACCATATGGTTAAATCAATTGGTCAAGAGCTGTGAGCGAGAATTTAAACGCAAAACTCCCCAGCAAAAATAATGATGGCCAGCCGCTTGAGGTGGAGGAGAAAATCCTGTCCGCGGCCAGGGCCGAGTTTGTGCAGTTCGGACGCAAGGGCGCACGCATGCAGCAGATAGCTGACCGGGCAGGGGTGAACAAGGCCTCGCTGCATTACTACTACCGCTCCAAGGACAAACTGTACGAGGCCGTGCTAAAGGACATATTCACCCAGGTCAGATCCACCATAAGCCGGAAATTTTCCGGCGCCGTGCCGGATAACATTGAGCAGGTAATCCGCAACATCGTGTCCACCTACATAGAGGTGTTTTCCCGTAATCCCCAGTTCCCGATTTTCCTCATGCAGGAGGTGAGCCATTCGCCCGAATCAATTGAACCTATCCTGGATACCTTCGTGCCTTTTTTCAGGCAGATGATGTCCGGATTGCATGTCCTGCTGGAAAAGGGAATGCAGACCGGAGGACTCAGGCCCATCAAACCCGAGCAGCTGCTGCTGAACGTGATTGGCATGACCGTGGGCACCTTCATCATCAGGCCCTTTGTGCAGAAGGTGGGCCCGCACCTCAACATGGACTTTGCCTATGACGAGGAATTTTACAACCAACGCAAAGAGGCCATAGTAAACATGGTCTTACACGGACTGCAGAACCGGGGAGGCGAAAG
>JBHPJW010000142.1:0-4212 GCA_042567505.1 Fibrobacterota bacterium | reverse complement strand
GATGGTTCTTTTTGAACAGCTGTGGCGTTAGTTTGAATGAAATTACTTTTCCGTCCCGATTCGAGAATACTGATTCGTTCATCAAGCGGCGGGTGCGTGGCCAGCATCCCGAAAAATGGCTTTCCCAAACCGTTTCCAAAGAAAAGGTGGCTGGCTTCGCCGGCATGCGCGGATGCTACTTGTGAACCAGCACGGCCAATCTTTTTCAGCGCACCGGAGAGCCCAGCGGGGTTCCGGGTGAACTGAACAGAAGAAGCATCAGCGAGAAATTCCCGTTGACGGCTGAGGGCGGCCTGGATGAGTCTGCCGAAAAATACGCCGATGGCGCCTATGACGATAAGGGCGAGACCGAATACCACAAGGGGATTTCTGTCTTTGCCGCCGCGTGTATAGAGGAGAACCCGGCCAATCACAGCCAGGCAAAGAATGCCGAAAATGATTCCCATGAGCCGCAAATTGAGCCGCATATCGCCATTCAGGATATGACTGAACTCGTGGCCGATAACACCCTGCAATTCATCCCGGCTGAGTAATGTAATGCAGCCGAGCGTGACGCCGATAGCGGCGTCGTGGGGGGTGTGGCCGGCAGCGAAAGCGTTGATGCCTTTCTCGCCGTCGAGCACATAAATCATGGGGACAGGCGCGCCGGAGGCAAGGGCCATCTCTTCAATCACATTCCTCAGTTTGCGCTCATCCGGATTATTGGTATTGGGATTGACGAGGCGCCCGCCCAATGATTCCGCAACAGCTGAGCCGCCTTTGGCCAATACCGCGGTTTTGTAAAGACTGCCAAGTACCACGATTCCCAGGGTGCCGAGGGCGGCGTAGAGGAAGATTTGCGGATCCCAGAGCACAAGTCCAGGTACGGGAAGACCAGGCTGCTGCGGGGACCGGGTAAAGTGGAAGGTCAGCAAACCGGCCAGATACACCGCCCCTATTATACATGTTACCGCGGCGATAAAGTACAATACCAGCACGTTCGTTTGCTTCCTGGCTTTGTCCTGATGTTCGAAAAAGTCCACGCTTTACCGCCTCTCAGGAAAAAGAAACTTTCGGAGCCTCACGTTGGCCGGTTTCCTCAAGAGCAAACATTTCCGCGGCCCCGAAGTTGAATTTACCTGCGATAATATTGCTCGGAAAAACTTCCCGCCTAGTGTTGTATGCCATCACCGAATCGTTGAAGGCTTGCCTGGAAAAGGATACTTTATTTTCTGTCGAGGTCAGCTCTTCCATCAGGCTCAGCATGGTTGTGTTGGCTTTGAGATCGGGATAAGCCTCGGAGAGTGCAAACAGCCGGCCCAGGGCGCCCGAAAGCTCTCCTTCGGCGCTTGCGAGCCGCGCCATGGCGGCCTGTTGGCCGGGATTAGCAGCAGCGCCTGTATTGGCGGATGACGCTTCCAGCGTATTTCGTTCATGCTTGATGTAGCCTTTCGCGGTTTCCACCAGATTCGGTATCAGATCGTAGCGGCGTTTGAGCTGCACGTCAATCTGCGCGTAGGCATTCTTATATCGGTTGCGCAGATCGACAAGTTTGTTGTAGAGGCCGACAATAAACATCACGGCCAATAATGCCAGCACAACTAGTGCGACAATAACAATTATCATTTTAAGCTCCTTTTGTTGTTGTTTCCAAATTCAATTTTACGGCATTCTTTTTCGAATTCTTCAGCCGTTTCCAAGGTGGTTCTCATTCTACTATTGTTTGGCGGGCAACACTCCGCCTATATCATCAAAAAGCGTCGCAATCCCTGTTTTTCGTTTCATTATCGTCACCTGGTTACCCCTGCCATTTCTGTTATGCTCCCAGCTCCTGAAGCGTGCGCAGGAAGGTGATGACATCTTCGCGGCTTAACATACCGATAACCTTTTCATCACGGATGACGGGCAGTTGGTTGACTCCATCACTGTCCATCTTCCGGAGGGCGGCCTCCAGTTCGGTATCAGGACCGACGAGTTTTAACTTGTCCAAAGGCAGCATGACCTGAGCTGCGCTGGTCGCGGCCCATTCGGTACGGGGAATTTCCTTGATACGGTGCAATGTCATCAAACCAACGGTGTTGCCTTTTCGGTTGACGAGAAAACAGCGCTGCCCGCTGCCGAGGATATGTTCATTTACCAATTCCCGCAGCGTCATATCGGCGGGGACAATGGCGCAATGCGTGCTCATGGCCTGGGAGACCTTATGGCCCGCCAGCAGCCCCTGAAACATAACTTGCTGCACCTGGGCGAATGCCGCGCTGTCGAGAAACCATCCGATGAATGCAATCCAGAGCCCTCCGCCAAAGTCGCCGCTGAACATTTTCCAGACGCCTGCGAATATAAACGTAAAGGCAAAGATCCGGCCGGTGTTTGCCGCGATGATGGTCGCCCGGCGCATGTTTCCCGTGGCAGCCCACAGGATGGCCCGGAACACGCGGCCGCCGTCGAGCGGGTAGCCCGGAATCAGGTTAAACAGCACCAGGGCCAGATTGATGTACGCCAGGTACTTAGCCAGGCCCAGGAGAGGTTCCACCCCGGCAACCAGCGGCTGCACGGTGTAGAAGAAGACAGCCAGGGCCAGGCTCACCAGCGGACCGGCTATGGCAATAATAAACTCGGCGATGGCGCTGGGCGGTTCCGCCCCGATTTGAGCCACGCCTCCGAAGAGGAATAGTGTAATGCTGCGCACCGGTATTTTGTACCGCAGGGCCGCAAGGGAATGCCCCAATTCATGCATGAGGACGCTGGAAAAGAGCAGGAGGGCCGTCACCGCACCCATGAACCAGTAAAGAAGCAGCGGCCAATCTTTGAACTCAGCGGGATAGTAACTTACCGCCAGCATCCAGGTGAGTAACGCGAAGACCACAAACCAGGAGTAATCCAATCCAATCGGAATTCCCAAAATTCTGCCCAGCGGGATGTAATGTCTGGTAATAATTGTTCTCCCCTTTCCTCGGTTATTTAGCGTCTCTCTTGCGGGTTGAGGTTGATTGTGGTTTAATGGGAAAGCGATAACCATGCCAGAAATCTGATTTGGAAGTCATTGCAGGGCATTACCCCAAATCCGCGAATTTTATTCTGCATCATGAGAATACACAACATTTCCCATGCATTTTGCATAGAGGCCGGCCCCAACTCCGGCAGGAACGTAACAACTGCAATAAAATTTCCCTTTTTGAGAAATAGTTTCTCAGATTGAAACAGGAAAAGAGCCTCTATTTCATATGCTTATGATTTGATGGGTAATTTAAAAGCATGGAATATGGTTTAGTAAGCGCCGTCCCGGTATTTAAAGCGGTATTATTCCCTGTTCCAGCCGTTAAAACTGCCGCCTATAAACCTTTTTTCCCTTATTCATCCGTTACTTTGAAACTTACACGTTTTTTCCACTATTTCCTTCATATTCGTCCGGCGCAATGTATACGTCTCCCCCGCCGGCATATTTGAAGTGCCGTATGTTTCCTTCTCCGTCGAAAAATCCCCGGGACAGGAGGCGTACATGGGCCTATATACGGAAGAGGCCGTGGAGAATCCCGGCATCAGGCTGAATGACCTGCCCGATGAGTTCGTCCGCGGCGGTGAAACATGCTTTCTCAGCCGCAGCTTTCCCATTCCTTTAAAGGGAAATTTGGATGCGGAGAAGAATTCGATCCTGAACTCCTTTCTACTCCAGCCGCAATAAGTTTGCCGGCTTCAACGGGTTTTCAGGATTAAAGCCGGAAAGCTAAAACCCGAATATCCAAACTTATTAACGTCCATGGAACAGTATCAAATCATAAAAACCGGAGGCCTTCCCTTTTTGAGGAATGTTTCTCATTCTGAGAGAATAAGAAAAAATGGTGTTTTATAAACTTACTATTCAGATATCTTTTTCCGGCATGGGATTTGCTTTTTATCAGACTTTATTATTTCATCCGGAGAAAAAATGAACATAAGAGATCTCGAATATCTGGCGGCCGTGGCCGAACTCAGGCATTTTAAAAATGCGGCTTATCGCTGCTGTGTAAGCCAACCCACACTCAGCGGACAGGTTAAGAAACTGGAGGAAGAGTTAAATGTTAAAATATTTGTCAGGGATAGATACTGTTTCGAAGTTACGCCCATAGGAGAGAAGATTGTAAATCAGGTAAATATTGCCCTGATGGAAGTCTATAAGATAAAACGCCTGGCCGAAAAACACATGACCAGCCTGCAACCTGACCCCTGCCTCCCGTAGTTAATCCCGCCGGTCAG
>JBHPJW010000141.1:0-4285 GCA_042567505.1 Fibrobacterota bacterium | reverse complement strand
GCTGTATCCCGATTTTTATGCCAGCCGGGCTTTTGCGGTCGCGGATCATGAAATTGCCCATATTTACCTTAAAGAACCGGAACTCAGAGGCAGGGCAAAGGAAATTTTTAATTCCATGGATGGGATAGAGGACGTCCTGGATGTGAAAAGACAGTCAAAACGCGGTGTTGCCCATGAACGTTCGGGAGAACTCATTCTTGTTGCCGAAAGGGGATACTGGTTCGCATACCCTTGGTGGAGCGAATCGTCCCAGGCGCCTGATTACGCTACTCATGTTGACATCCACAACAAACCCGGCTATGATCCCTGTGAATTGTTTTCCGGCTGGAACCCTTTTTCCATCAGCACGGACACAGGCAAAATCAGGGGCTCTCACGGCCGCCGGTCCGGCGGAAGGTCTGTGGGATGGGCATCAACCTGTTCCTTAAGCCCGGAACCGAGGTCCCTGATAGATTTGGCCGTTGCGGTGTGCAACTGGCTGGAGGAAGCATGATGAATGATGAAGCGGAAAAAACACAACCAGTTGAATTTGAATATGAGATATATGAACAGAAATTCACGGTTCCCTTTGAGTACCCCGTATACTTTACCCGTTCCCTGTTCCACAAAGACAACCCCCTGCTGGCCTCGGTTATGGATCGCGGGCAGAGCGCTCATCCCCACCGGGTAATGATGTATGTGGACTCAGGAGTGGTCCGGGCCAACGACTGGATTGTGCCCATGGCAGTGGAGTATTTCAGGGCCAGGAAAGAAAAATTTGAGCTCGTCATGCTTCCCCAGGTCATAAGCGGCGGGGAAACCGCCAAGAGCGGCTGGAGCGAAGTCCGGCATATCATGACAGCGTTAGGGGACAATCATATGTGCCGCCAGAGTTTTGTGATGGCCGTGGGCGGTGGAGGAATGCTGGACATGGTGGGCTTCGCGGTTTCTTTAGTACACCGGGGCCTCAGACTCATACGGATACCCACCACGGTCCTCAGTCAGAATGACGCCGGAGTGGGAGTGAAGAACGGCATGAACGAGCGGGAGACAAAAAATTTTATCGGTTCTTTCGCGCCTCCTTTTGCGGTGGTCAATGATTTTGATTTTTTGTCCACCCTTCAACAAAAAGATTGGGTGGGAGGCATTGCGGAAGCTTTTAAGGTGGCCATTATTAAAGACGCAGATTTTTTCTCCTTCCTCACCGCAAATGCCCGGGCTCTGAAGCGACGCGATGCGCCGGCCATGGAAGAGTTGATTCGACGCTGCGCGGCCCTGCATCTGGAACATATCAGCACTGGCGGTGATCCCTTTGAGTTTGGGTCGTCCCGGCCCCTGGATTTCGGGCACTGGTCCGCCCACAAATTAGAAACGTTGTCGGATTTTACCATGGGACACGGACAGGCAGTGGCTGTCGGGATCGCCCTTGATTCCTTTTACGCGGCCCAGACGGGGCGGCTTTCCCACGGGGAAATGGAGGGGATCATCACGGGGCTGAAAGAGAGCGGGCTGCCGGTCTGGCACCGGCTCCTGGAAAAGCGGGATGCAGATGATGTTCTGGAGATAGCGGCGGGCCTGGAACAGTTCCGCGAGCATCTCGGAGGCGAGCTCACACTGGCCATGCCGGAAGGCATAGGCAGGCAGTGTGAGGTCAACCATCTGGAAATGAAGGTTATTGAAGAAGGCGTGGTTTTTTTACGCTCGCTCGCCGAAAAACAAGAATGACGGGCCTTCATGAAGCTGAGTGATAATCCTCCCGTCCACCTCACTTACTGCCTGAATATTCATCCCGGAGAATCCTGGGAAGAAAACTTTTCGGCCATCAATACCTGTGCATTGTCCGCTAAAGAGAGGATCTCTCCGGACGCGCCGTTCGGATTAGGTTTGCGGTTGAGCAACCGGGCTTCTGTGGAACTTTCAGCTCCGGAAGCCGTGGAAAAATTTAAAGCTTTTCTGGATGAGCATGATATGTATGTGTTTACCGTCAATGGTTTCCCTTACGGCTCATTCAGCAGTGGAGTTGTCAAACAGGACGTGTATAAACCTGACTGGCGTAACTCCGAGCGCACGAGGTATACCATGAGGCTGGCGGATATTCTGGCGCAACTGCTTCCGGAACATACAACGGGAAGCATAAGCACGGTTCCATGCTCATACAAAGACTGGATAAAGAGCGGCGCTGACCGGGAGGCCATGGCCGCGAACCTGGTGGAGTGCGCCTTTCATCTTGCGGAGCTTCGGGCGGAAAAATCCGTTGACATCAAGCTCGGTCTGGAACCGGAACCGGATTGCCTTATTGGATCCACAGATGAGGCCATTGGTTTTTTCGGGACAACTCTACTTGGTTCTGGCTGCGAACATCTGGCCGAGGCCCGTGGAATGTCTCTGGAAGAGGCATCCGACCTGGTCCTTACTTACATCGGCATTTGCCTGGACACCTGCCACGCGGCCGTAGAATATGAGGATCCGGAAAAAAGCATACTGCGCCTGCACGATCATGGCATTCCCGTTTGTAAGATCCAGGTGTGTTCCGCCCTCAGTGCACGGATAAATGAGCATACCCTCCGGCAGCTCAGGCCGTTTTGCGAGGACAGGTATCTTCATCAGACAAAAATGAGAGGGAGGGACGGCGGCATTCGCTCATTCAAGGACTTGCCGGAATGCATGGGGATGGATCCTGACGCTTTTAATGATTGTGAATTGAGGACCCATTTTCACCTACCCCTCTATTTCGACAGGCATCAAGGTTTACAGTCGACTTCATCTTATCTCCGGGAGGAGTTTTTCCAGACGGCGCTCGCCTATGGGGTCCAGCAGTTTGAGATTGAAACCTATACCTTTGACGTTCTGCCTGAGGCAATGAGGCCGGGCGATGTGGTCTCCAGCATTGTCAGGGAATATCAGTGGCTCATGCCCAGAATCATGCAGAGCATTTCCTCATCCGCATCAGCTTCCGTTTAATAAATTCTTTTTATCTCGTGCGGAGCGCGGCGATGCCCAGTCACAAGCAGCCCTGCTTTGTGCTCAAGACGATGGGGCCGCAATGACGATCTTCGCGGTCCCGGGCGGGAAAAAAAAGGCACGGACTGTATGCAACAGGTTGCTACCTTTTTTGTGATGATAGAAGAAAAACGGAAGGGACGATTGCTCCTTCTCTATGAGCTGGGAATGTCCGCATAAAGTAGGGGAAACCTGCCAGTTATTGAAGGTGCGTTGTGAGCCGGGCCGCCGGGGCTGCGTGCTTAACGGTAAATATGAGTTTCCCTTCAAGCAGGAAAAGAAGACCGGGCCGGGAAAGGAAAAAAAGGAAAAGCCAGGCTCATAAATATAAATAAGAATTCAATTAAAATAACCTTACTTAGTTCCCAAGGCCGCCAGGGCCTTGGCGGCCCGCATTTCCTCGTCCACTTCCTTGATGATGCCGGCAATGTCCTCTACTTCCAGCCCGAGGTCATACCAGGCTCCGATGCTGAAACCCGACGGCATGCCCTCTCCCGGTTCCTGTTCACCGCTGCTGGAGACCGTGAAGTCGGAAAGATGGACTATCTGGCACAATTGACGGTTATCTTCACTGCTCCGGTCGGGCTCATGATGCCAGGCCGCGGATTCCCAGATAAATGAGGGAAATTTCCATTTCTGCAATAGTAACGAGCCTATCTCACCGTGATTTATCCCCAGGGCAGAGTTCTCCGCCTGCAAGGCCCCGGCCCGGTCTTCCTCGAATTCCGTCCTTATTTTCCGGTATTCATCAGGGAAGAACTGGTCCAGAATCAAAATGCCGATATCATGAAAGAGCCCTGCGGTAAAGGCATCCTTCTGTTTTTTTTCCTCTTCACCGAGCCGTTTGAAAACCACTTTCGTACAGAAGGCCACGCCAATGCAGTGTTTCCAGAAAGCCCTCAGATCTATGAGATCAGAGGAAGCCTCAAAAACTTTCATCGCTCCAAAAGCCATGCAGATTTTGCGGATTTCCGCCACTCCTATTCGAGCCACCGCCTGCTTGATATTGCCGATAGAGGCCTGGCCCGGATTGTAGTAGGCGCTGTTTACCACTTTCAGAATGGCGGCGGAAATGGCGGGATCATATTGCACCAGCTTAGCGATATCAGCGGCGGAAGAATCCGGATCTTCCAAAGTGGAAATCAGTTTCTGGGCGGTTTCCGGAAACACGGGCAGGTTTTCCAGGTGTTCGAATTCAGATAAAATCTTTTCTCTCATTTCCATGAAAGGACCTATTCCTCTGTTAATAATTCTCCGCAACAGGCGGCCATAGTCATTCCTGCGTCCTGGCTTGGTAGTAACTGCT
>JBHPJW010000140.1:0-4290 GCA_042567505.1 Fibrobacterota bacterium | reverse complement strand
CCTCCGGCTTCGCGTCGCTTTGTGAACTACGCTGTGACGGGACGGTACGCTGTTACTGTGTGTTTCAAGATCAAAAAACTAAAGCGCCTTGATACGGACAAACTTTCGTTTTCCGGCCTTGAGCACATGTTCGCCTGTGACGCTGACATTTGCCTTGGGGTCAGTGACTTTTTTTCCATCGAACTGCACGCCGCCATTTTGAACCAGCCTGCGGCCCTCGCCGTTGGATTTGACCAGTCCGGCAGACATCATGAGAGCGGGCACCCAGTGGTCCCCCCTTTCCATGGGGACTTCCGGCAGATCGTCAGGAACGGCCTCGCCCAGATGGATCCTGCGCTCATTCCGGCTTGCCTCCTCCGCAGCCTGCCGCCCGTGATACTGGCCAACCACAGACCTGGCCAGTTCGTCTTTGACCGTATTCGGGTCAGTATCGCCCGCCGCAATGCCCCGGATTTTTTGATTAATCTCCTCAATCGGCATTTCGGTCAACAAGGTGAGATAATCCTCTATCAGAGAGTCTGATAGATTAAAAAGTTTGTGATACATGGACTGGGGGACCTCGCTGATGCCGATGGTATTTCCAAGGCTCTTGCTCATCTTCTCTTTACCATCCGTGCCTATGAGGATGGGCATAAATATCCCGGCCTGGGGTTGTTGACCAAAGCTCCTCTGCAATTCCCTGCCCCGCAGGATGTTGAACTTCTGGTCAGTCCCGCCCAGCTCCACATCCGCCCTGATAACAACGGAATCATAGGCCTGCATCATGGGATACAGGAACTCGTGCAGGCTGATGGGATGGCCTTCCTTGTGCCTGTTCTGAAAGTCCTCCCGCTCCAGCATTTGCGCCACAGTTATCTCCGACATCAGGCGGGTGACAGTGGTAAAGGGAATTTCCTTGAACCACGCCCCGTTGTACACCACCTGAGTCCTTGCCTTGTCCACAATTTTGAAAAACTGCTGCTGGTAGGTTAAGGAATTTTCCAGCACCTCTGCATGGGTGAGCAGCGGCCGGGTCTTGTTTTTACCGGAGGGATCTCCCACCGTTGCCGTGTAGTCGCCGATGATAAGCACCACTCTGTGACCCAGGTCCTGAAAGGCCTTGAGCTTGCGCATCACCACGGTAAAGCCCAGATGCACGTCCGGTGAAGTTGGATCGACTCCTAGTTTGATCTTAAGGGGATGTTCCAGCTTGAGCTTTTCCAGCAGATCTTCTTCAGTCACAATCTCAACCGCGCCGCGCTTTATAATATCGAATTGTTCTTTAAAAGTCATAATTTGCAGTAAGGTCTCCTATTAATGATAAGGACATCTCTAAAAATAGTCATTCCGGCCTGTTTGCCCAGGCCCGAAGGGACTGGTCTGGAATCAAGCTGGAATGATTTTTTAAGGTAATTTATCAATTTTTAGAGGTTCCTATAATTTGAAGCATCACAGTGTTGTCCTGTTACCTTCCTTTACTTACCGGGATTCAATTTCTGTTAGTAATTTTATTTTAAAAAAAATCCTGTTATCCTGTTATTCTGTCTAGAAAATTCTTTCAAATTTTAACCGGACACTACTGTTTAGAATTCATTATTCTATTATCATGGTAAGAAAATGCAAACACTAACCCTCTGCCAGCTCAAAACCCTGCCTTTCAAACTTCTGCCAGCCTTTTTCTTTTTTCAGGAACCCGACAAATCCCCTCATTTGATAAAAAAGCAGCACCTGACGGTATCCCACACAAGATAAAAGGGCATAGGTAAAAAGCCTGATCTTTGCCCAGAGGCCGCCATAGCGGAAAAGTGACGCGGTTATCTCACCCCGGCGGTGGGCGCTTTCGTTCCACAATCCCAGCAGTACCGAAACGATTGAGATAAAGGTGCCGTAGACGGTGGCGGACAGGAAAAATAAAAAGACGAACTGAAGGTTGTATTTCCCCATCACCCATAGAAGAGGAATCGTTATATAGCCAATGAATTCCATCAACGGGCCCAGAAACTCAAAAAAGAATTGATAGGGCATGGCAAAGAGGCCTATCCGGCCGAAGCGTGGATTAAAAAGCATCAAGCGGTGGAACCAGAGAATCTCGCAAAGCCCCCTGTACCACCTGTCGCGCTGGCTTCCCAGGTCTCTCATCTTTTCCGGGGCCTCGGTCCAGCAGATTGGATGCGGGGAAAAGGTAATCTTCTTCAGCCTCCCCTTGTCGTAGAGATATCTCCAAATCCTGACGATGACCTCCATGTCCTCGCACACGGTGTGACTGCCCTTGCCGCAGTACTCAATGCCTATCCGCGTCGTCAAGTACCGGGTTAAAAATCCCCCCACTTCGAGCAGGACCCCGCGCTGGATAATGGAAAAGGCCCCGGACAAAATCAAAAGGGAATTTATTTTCTCAAAAGCTGTGCGGCCACCGGTAAAAGAACGGATGTATTCGATCACCTGGAACATGGGAAGCGCCTTTTTGGGCAATCCTGTTTTTATCACCCGCCCGTCCCGGATGACGCAACCGTTGGCGATGGCCACCTGGCCCCCGCAGGCTATGACCTGCTCCCGGTCTTCTACGATGGGCTGGATGGTCTGCAGCAGGGCGTTTTCTTCCAGGATGCTGTCAGCGTCCACCGTGCATACAAAATCTCCCTTGGCAGCGTTGATTCCCGCATTCAAGGCATCTGATCGCCCCCCGTTTTCCTTGTCTATCACCATCAACCTAAGAACAGACTCTGATTTCTCCATCCGGCTTTCATAAAGGCCTCTAACTTTGGCCGTGCCCAGCACAGGCAGGTATTCTGAGTCCTTGCGGATAAGTTTGAATTCCTTCTTGAGCACTTCAAGGGTTCGGTCATCGGAGCCGTCATTGGTCACTATTATCTCAAAGTGGGGATAATGAAGGTTTAAGAGGGAATACAGGCTCTGAACTATGGTCCTTGCTTCATTATAGGCGGGCACCAGGATGGATATGACGGGGGAATGGGGGGAGTGGTACAGCAATTCCGGATCGGTTATGTGGTGTTTTTTCAGCTGCATCCTCACTGAAAAGAAGGCCAGCACCACCATGAAGAAATTCATGGAATTATAGATGAATACATAAATGATCAAAAACGCCTGAATGGCAACATATGTATATTCCATGGGAAGAACGTCCATGCCTGCCTGAAAGGCGGACAAAAAGGGATCAAGCGCCTCCCGGCCCCTGCTCAGCATATCTTTAAAAACGGAGGTTTCCATTTAAAAATATCCCCTGGGTGCGGTAGTCATCTGAATTTCGGTATCCCAACCATTCCAGACCCATCCTGGATCGTTTCCACTGTACCCACCCCATGCCGAGGCGAAGTTCATGGCCCCCGGTGGTCATGAGCTCGGTCTCCATCACAGGCGCGGAAGCGTATTTTATTCCGGGATTTACCTCCTCACTGGTAATCTCATGTGAATAAATGTAGCGGCCGCTTATTTCAATGGCCTTAAACAGTGTCTTTTTTCCGGCCAGTCTGGCCTCTAACCTGTGCTGATTATCATATGAGTAATATTTGGCCACGTCCCTTTGGAACTTCCGGTACCGCCATTTCCCGGCTATATTGACTGCCGGAATCCAGGGCAGGGCCCAGCCCGTCTCCCCCTCCAGATCAATCCTCCAATTTTCCCCGGCGTAATCGGCCATGCGTGCAGATAAGAGCGTCAGCCAGGAAGGGCCGGGGCTTAAGGAATACACCAGGCCAACCGCATCGATACCCAGGAGCTGCAATCCCGAGTTTTG
This sequence comes from Fibrobacterota bacterium, assembly GCA_042567505.1. Lineage (GTDB taxonomy): Bacteria > Fibrobacterota > Fibrobacteria > UBA11236 > JADFYW01 > JBHPJW01. Next base: position 557 of record JBHPJW010000140.1, on the reverse strand, counting down.
AAAATCTTTTACCAGAAGGTCATCATGGCTGTATTCAGTGGTAAGACGGTGGTTCCCCAAGCCATAGGTCAGGGCCAGGGCCCATTCCATAAAGGTCTCCGGTCCCGAAAAACCAAAAGGGTGGGTGCCGTCATTCAGGTATCCGGACCATCCCAGCCAGCCGCGAAGCAGCCAGTTTTCCCAGTGAGCCGCATGATTCAACCCTAGCAGGCTTTGGCCCACTCTATAGTTGAACGCATCCCTGACCAGGTTTTTTTCCGATTTTCTGCCCACCATTACTCTCCCACCGGTCTTATGTTTTGGCGACCATTTCCACAAAAACTCCCCCATGCATACATCTTCCTGCAACGCAATAACATCCCGGCCGCTTTCCTTATCCCGTTCCCTTTCCCCGGCGCTGACGGCTTTAAGGCCGGCTTCCGGGCGGACCGCATTCTTAATTCTGGCGCCGGCTTTTTGCACATCCCGGTAATCCGGAGCCAGGTTCAGGGCCCGGGCATAGAACTCCCCGGCTTGTTGCCAGTGTCCCTGCCTTTCCCTGATGCGCCCCAGTCCGA
>JBHPJW010000014.1:0-50589 GCA_042567505.1 Fibrobacterota bacterium | reverse complement strand
TCGTTTGGTATTTTTGGCCAATTTTTGAAATTTGCCAGGTTCGTGTTATCTACCCACGGTAAAAACGCGATTTTTACCTTATTCGACAAATCAATCCTATGGACAGGATTGACTTTAATTTCTTTTTGAGAACAGGAAATCAAAAAAATGAGAAAAAAACACCAATATCTGTCGTAGGTCGTCATTTTATATTCCCATAAAACATTTTTTTTAAAAGATATTAAAGTGCGGAGTACTACCTTCCGACATATTAAACATGGAGAGGCATGAAGATCCTGTTCTCGCAGGAAATCGGCCTTTCTGCCAGACACTAACGAGTTTCTTCAGCATTCCCTGACTGGAGAAGCGTCAAAATCGATAGGGTCTGAGCTACTTCTCTCTGATCGTGAGGGTGAGTATCTTTCCCCAGATACTCCCCTTTCGTCATTTCTAAAGTTATTTTTAACTTTATCTTTCTGCCAGCAAAATAACTCTTGTCTGGTTTTTAATCTTTAAATCAGCCGCTTTAGCTCAGTTGGCAGAGCAGCTCATTCGTAATGAGCAGGTCTGCGGTTCAAGTCCGCAAAGCGGCTCAATTCTCAAAATGCATGCTGATGCCGAAATGGTACTCTGTCAGCGGTTTTCCTTGTGCGGGCCTTGTTCAGACACAGAGGAGCATGGGAAAGCGATAAAGTAATGATTTCCATGATCATGATTTTTCTATTTTAACGGAACAAGAAACAACAAAGTCGAGAGAATAGTATTTCTTCACATCCGGTTGCCATGGGCTTTTCATATGAAAAATCTGCACGGCCTTCTAAATCAACAGAGGAGTAGCTATGAAGTCAGGAAGAGCAGGCATAATAATACTCATCGTTTTATCAGGACTCACCTGTTATGCCGATGATTTTAAATCTGTATGTAATGACGGCATGTATCTGGAATTAAAAGAGAAGCGGCTCGATGATATGACTGAAAAAGAGTTTGAAATGTTCAAGGTAAAAGACGAGGCGTGCAGTCAGGAAAGGATCGCGGAGTATGGCGGTCAGGAAAAGTCGAAAACCATGAAGTATGCAATGTACACGATTGTGGGTGTTGCTTCCTTACTTGCCCTTTACCTGATTATTACATTGGTGACAAAAGAATGAGAAACCAGCGTCAGCATTCCCGCCGTGTTTTTTTATAGTTTTGTCCTCATACAAAGGGGCAACACGCTTATGCGGACGGGAACAGGCTCTACCTCATAAAGGAAACAGATATTTGAGCGTTACAGGGAACTCATATAAAAAGAGAATCATTTTTATCGGGGGCTTGTTAGTGGCTGCAAACGCCTATCCCTACAGGAACGCATTCTATTTTCATCCGGCATCGCTGTTTTACTCTTCCATCCATAAAGGATTCTGGATGAATGTGACTTATGAGAGAAAACTGCCCGGCAATATATCCCTGATAATTGATCCGGTAATCTATTCCTGGGATTGGGAGATAGGCCATGATTTGTGGTACGAGGATCCATACACCTCAACCACAAAAACAAGCAGGGTTTCCAATTACCTCGGGGTACGGAAGTATCTCTTTGAGAAGTATTCCGGTCTTTATGCGCAGGGGAGTCTTAATCTGGAATACAGAGAAATTGACTATGAAAATGATCAGGGTGAACAGTACACGGGTGAGGGATTTATCATAGGGCCATTGCTCTACCTGGGTGCCAAAGCCAATTTCAGCAGATTCAGTTTTTATGCCGACCTGGGATTCGGCAGGAATTTTTCCGATTTAGAATTGGAAAATGGAACGAAACCCTCCGATTACGCTGTGGATCTGAATTTGGGAGTTGGGCTTTTGTTATAAAATGCGCTGACAGACATGACAGCGGTTTTAGATGATTGACCATCATTGCAGAGCCAACCGGAACAGTAAAAACCAGCGGCAATTACCTTGTAAGGTTGCAGGAAATAGCGTATCATCATTATGTCTTTTATCTCAGAACCGGAAATACCATGCAGGAAAAAATGGAAATAACCTTCGAGCCGTTTTTTACCTATTCCACAAGCCTGCTTTGCGTGACGGATTTTGAAGGGAAATTCATCGTGGTAAATCCCGCCTTTGAAAAAAGATTAGGATGGCCGGTCCAGGACCTGGAGGGCAGGTCCTTAATCGAAATGGTTCATCCTGAGGAAGGGAAAAGTCTGGGAAATCAGTTCAGAGAGGCAGCCGGGACCCAGGGGCAATTCGCCTATAAACTCAGAATAAATGACAGGCGGGGAGGTTATCGGTGGCTGTCCGGACAAGCGGTCACGGACTCGGATAAAAACATCTTCTATTGTTTAATGGATGATATTACTGATTTTCAATTGATGGAACAGCAGTTACGCGCCTCGAGGCTGAAAGATGACCTGACGGGATTGTATAACAAGCAGGGATTTTTCATTTTTGGAGAAAATTACATGAATCTCGTCCCCCGGCAGAATAAGGTGCTGGCCTTAATGCGACTGCAGGTGGAAAAGACCAGGGAAATAAGAGAAACATTCGGATCGCCGGCGGAAGAAGAGGCTCTGGTGTCCCTGGCTAAGGTGTTTAAGGACACCTTCAGGAAGGCGGATATCATTTCACGCACCGGACCAAAGGAGTTTTGCATTCTCGGGATGGTCAACAACAAGAATGAAATTGATCACCTGAGAAACCGGCTGGAGATTTCACTTGAAGAAATCAATAAACAGCAGAAACATCCGTTTCACCTGACGGTTTCTCTCGGGGCTGCTTTTACCGGCGTGGAGAACCAGGCGTCCCTAAAGGAGCTTTTTGAGAGCGCAAGCCCCTGACAATTTTTCTGTTGTGCTTTTACGGTATTTTTTAATTTATTGGATAAAATAAGGATCTCGATGTTTGAGTTGATTCGATTTGGGTTTGCTACGGCTTTTTTACTCCTGGTATGCACTGCCTGCCAGGAAGTAAAGGACATTCCCGACCTGGGTGACCCGCTTCCCAATAATTATATATCCACTAACCGCATGGTGCATGTGGACGCCTTGAAATTGAAAAAAGCCTATGAATTGTATGTGAATGGAATTGAATACCTCTATGCAATTGATGATAAAAGCCGGATTATGTTCATGTCCACCGAAGACCCTCTTTTTACCACTGTTTCCGGCATCAAGGTGGGGCTTACCTATAATAAGGTGAAGGAGAAAGTCAGCTCTGCTTTAAAATACGAAAAGGGCTGGGCTCATTATTTGGAATCTGACTCACTGTCAGATTGGTGCATTGCCTTTCACAGCGGATCAGCGGACTCCCTTACGGGCCATGAACAAGTCAAATTCTTTTTTAAGAGAATTGAAGAGAAATGAGCCATGAGTTCCCAGGCGTATGTGTTCCTGATTTCGCTGGCGCTCATTAATCCCATCATACTCGCTTATACTTTCAGAAACATTTATACCCGCCTTAAAAAGAAAAAGGTAATGAAGAAACTCGGGAAAACTAAAACAGCCGCTTTCTTCGCTCTCCTGGCCGTGATTGCGGTTTTGTATTTCTTTCTCGTGTATCTGATAACCGCCGAAACGTATGTGTTGTGCTTTCTGATTTACGCAATTACCGTTTATTTTATTTTGGAGAAATCATCTAAAATTCTGTTAAAGATAATTTCTTAGGAACATGGGAGAACCGCCGGAGCGAGAAGGGCGCATGTATAGAAACTTAAGAAACATACTGATATCAGGCATCGCAGGTGTTGTTATGGTTCACTGCGGCTCTGGTCAGGTAAAATTACAGGACCATATGGTTTTTAATGAAAAAATTGCCTTCAAACAGGACAAAGCCAGGCTTGCCGAGTCCGCGCACAGGCAACTGGATAAAATCTATAAACTCCTGAAAGCTCATCCGGAAGCAAAATACGAAATTCTTTGTTATGTCTATTCAACCTCTGACTCCCTTTCAAATTCATTCCTGGCAGGCAGAAGGGCCAAGAAAGTAAAGAAATATTTTGTGAGAAAGGGAATTAATTACAAAAGACTGGTTCCCAGGGGGTATGGCAACACGCGGCCGGTCCTCAATCCAAACGGCGGGATTGACATGGAAAAGAGCAACCGGGTGGAATTTAAGAGATTACCATTGGACACCCCCGGACCTTAATTCAATTTTTAAATATGCCACACCGCTTACTCCTTGCTGATTATTTTTATTCAGCCCAAAATACTCGCTCCTGAGCTTTCTTTTCATCTCACAGAAATCTACCTTTACAAGCATTAGGTACCATTAAGGAAATTCCGCGGCGAACTTCCGCAGTCTCCCCTAATAATCATTTATTTGAGCATGGATTATTTTCCTGAAGCATACAAGGAACTGGAACGTGAGTTCCTCAGTCTGGGGCTCAAGCGGCCGATGCATGTCAATCGCTATGAGCAGGGAACAGAACTGGCTGTGGAGGCGGAGTCCGTATCCACCCCTGGCCGCGGAACGGTTCGCCTGGTTATTGACAAGTTTATCGGCGGAGGGTATGCTGGCCAGGTTTACAAGGTCAGGATTTCGGGAGTTGAACCGGATGAAAAAGTGATTCCCGGATTACATACAGGCGGACTCTATGCCATGAAGATCATGGTGCCACCCACAAGCTTTTCACGCATGTTTCGCAACTTGTTGTACAGGATTGGTTTCCAGGCCGCTTTTCAGCTGCAGGTCAATCCGGCAGCAGCCCGGGCCGGGGCGCTCTGGCAGAAATTCATACGCCGGGCGGCCCGTGTGCGATTCGGAGATGAGCGATCCGTAAGGGATATCCATGCCGTGTTTGTCGATACTGCCATTGGGGGCTGTGGAGAACTGAGCGAATGGCTGGAGGGTCGCACCTGGCGGCTGGAGGTTGACGATCGCCTCGACTTGCTGAGTAAGTGGAAAAAAGGGGAAACAGCCGATTCTGATAACATGGGCTCGCCGGAATACCGGGCCAAATACCGGTTCATGCATGATTTTGTGGATTTGCTTCATGAAGTCGGAGCTCCTGAATTTGCCAGGCAGTATGAGTGGTCCACCTGGATGAGCCAGCCCAACTGTCTGAAGCGGGATGAAACAGAGGGCAATCCCTCCAAAGGCCTGGTGGCGGCTGATTTTCGGGCTGGGCTGGTCCTCCTTCCGTTTTTGCCTCTGGGAAATCCCGGAGATGTTAAACTGATTGTTAAAGGGTTGCTGCGTGGAAGTTTGGTGCAATTTGACCGGGGTGATCTTAATAAACTGGAGCATTTCATCAAGGCAAACCGGGGGGAGTTTTCCGACATGCTCCATTTGTTGGAGGAGCTTAAGTATGTTGAATACATATACAGGAACTCTATTCCGGATATTACCCATAACCACCTTCGTCTGCTCTACAGTAAAATACTGTGGTCGACTATTTTCAAGAGTGCTGTCATTGGATGGAAGACACAGAATCTGATAGACATCCGCCATCGGGACCGGCTGCTGAAAAGCAGGTCTTTGACCCTGGTTTTTATGCTTCTATGGGCGGTTCCCCTGTTAGGACGGGTTTGGCGGAAATTGTGGGGGCATGAGAATTGGCGCGGGCATTATCTCGGGATGCTGACAAGCCGCGCGTATTTCAAGCGCGCGGTAAGGGGCCGGATGCTGGAATCCCTCATAAGCTGGCACAGGGCGGAGCGGGTTGAGGGAAACCATGTTCTTGATTTGCAGAAACATGCATGGAAATTCTGGGCACATTTCCCCCTGTCCTTCCTGCCGGCGGGGATTCACCGTATTCTAACCGATTGGGACCACCTAAAAGGGCGCCTGGATCATTATCTGACAAGGCCGGTCCGGTTGTACTTTAATGCCGGGGAGCGGGAGCAGTGGCTCAGGGACCTGGTGAAAGAGGGCAGGGAAGATCACCTGCTTCACGCGGAAGATGAAAAAACTATTCTCTCCCAGATAAAGGAGCCCTTCATTCAAAAATACCTGAAAAGCCTGGCGGTACATGTTTGCACTTTACCTGTGACTCAGGTTGTCTCTTTAATAGTGGCCGGGGTCTATGTGGCCACACACCCGGAATTGCCGCGCGCCCAGGCCTATGGCATTGGCCTGGGCATTATCGCCCTCTTCCAGGTGACCCCCATTTCACCTGGTTCCCTGGTAAGGGGATTATATGTGCTGTACCTGGTCATAAGGGAACGCAATTTCAAAGACTACAATATTGCCGTCTTCCTCGGCTTTTTTAAATATGTCGGTTATCTGGCGTTTCCCATTCAGATGTACAACCGTTACCCCGCACTTGCCAGGTTCATGGCCTCGCGATGGGCGACGGATTTTGTACATATTATTCCGGTGTTTGGGGAGCGGGGGGCCCTTCTTGAGCACAAGGTGTTTCAGTTGTGTTACAATTGGCCGCTAACCATCCGCCGCAGAATGGACATCTATGCCCAAATCCGCAGGACCGTCGATCCCCGCTACTGGCATTATGGGATTATAGCATTGGCGGGATCAGCGCTGTTCAGCGCCGCTGATGTTATTTTCGAAAACATGTTTGGCAGGCAGCCCGCTCTTTCAGAAATCTGGTGGCTTGCCTGCCTGGCGCCGCTGGCCTGCGGCGCCGCCGCCACCCTGGGAGCAGGAGGCTCCGCGCTGCGTTTCCGGGTGGCATGGGGAGCTGTTTGCGGGGCCGGCATGGGATTTCTATATACAGCGATGAGCGCGATACTGGGAGGAGAGACTCCGATACATCCCGGAGATCTTGCCGTCAACGGATTATGGCGGATTTTTGTTTTTACCATAGTATCCACTGCCGGTGTGCTGATTACAGAAATAAACCTTCCCGAGCCACGGCAGCAATCCTAAGCGCAGAAGAGAGAGTTCTTGCTCCAGTCATATCCTTTTCTGCTTTCCGGAGTAGTTCTGGGATTATCCGCGGGTATATCGCCCGGGCCCTTGCTCGCTCTGGTCATCGCTGAGACCTTGAAGCATGATAAACGGGAAGGGATGAAGATTGCCGCCGCTCCCCTCGTCACTGATTTGCCCATTGCGCTGTGTTCGGTTCTGGTGCTGGCAAAGCTGTCCAGCTTTAATGCGGTCCTGGGCGGAATTTCGATGCTGGGCGCGGCATTCCTTTCCCGCCTGGCCTACAGGGGCATAAGGTACAAAGGGACCGATGTTACTGTGCTGAAGGCAGGGATCAGTTCATTGAAAAAAGGAGTGGCCGCCAACTTTCTCAGCCCGCATCCATACCTGTTCTGGCTGGCGGTCGGCGCTCCTACGGTGATAAAAGCCTATGGTATAAGCTCCTTCTCAGTTTTCTTATTTATACTGGGATTCTATTCCTGCCTGGTGGGCTCCAAGGCCATCATCGCGTTCATGGTGGACAGCACTAAAAACATCTTTCAGAGCGGTATATATGTATTGATTATCCGGATGCTGGGATTAAGCCTTTTTGTCTTCGCGCTTATTTTCATTAAGGACGGCCTCAGGCTGTTTGGCATATTGTAGACCGCTTTATTCGGGATTTTCCTGATTCCTGTCGCGATTCCCTTAAGGGACGGTTATTTAAGCAGATTTTCCAGGGGCGTTTTAAAAAGTTTTAAAAGCAATTTTAATTATTTCCTCTTTTTTCAGGAAGACACCTGAAATCCGTAATTGCATCCAATAAAGAGTCCATTGAGTGTTGTGACAGGCCCTTTTTGGCTGCGGGAAGGACGGCCCGCACCGGGATAGATTTTGCGAAGGAGTTAAGACATTCCCGGGACTAAAGGTCCGCGGTCAGCATATGCGTGTTGTCATCCTTGGTGTTGAACCAGAAGTGCAGCTTGCTGCCGGTGGTCGTAAAGCATTCTTCCAGATGGTTCTTGCCCGAGCAGGGGAAAATGATCTGATAAAGTGAGAAAGCTCGTTTAATCAAAGAAGATTTTTTTTCTGAATTCTGCTTGGTCAACATTGCTTCACACTGGGTGTTCGCGGTCCTATATTGAAAATATCGGTGCGGAAGTATCGAAACTTTAGTTTTTTAACGAAATTCGCCTTTTTTTAGTTTTTTTAGAATAGGTGAAATAGACATTTTTCAACCAGAAAGAGAAAAATATCCTCATCCGGGGAAAGAAGAGCCATTCAAATCAGGGGCGATCCAAATATCTATATTGTCAGTTCACTTTTGTAAACCAGAGAAAAAAAGGAGATTTTTAATTATGACAGCCAAAAATATTTTGATGTTCGGGCCTCCCGGCGCCGGCAAAGGCACTCAGGCCAAGCTGTTGAAAGACCTTATTAACGTACCTCATATCTCAACCGGTGATATGTTCAGGGACAATATTAAAAACAACACGGATTTGGGGAAAAGGGCGCAGGAATATTCCAGCCAGGGGAAACTGGTTCCCGACGAAGTCACCATAGCCATGGTAAAAGACCGCCTGCAGAGAGATGATGTTAAGGGCGGCTTTCTGCTGGACGGATTTCCCCGCAGCGTACCTCAGGCCGAAGCGCTTGACGGCATCCTGTCCGGGCTGGGCGCCTCTGTTGACGCTGTCGTTAATATTTCCGTATCAGATGATGAAATTCGCGCGCGTTTATCCAAGCGGGCGGACATAGAGGGAAGGGCCGATGACGCAGACCCATCCGTGATTCAAAACCGCATAGATACCTATAAGAGCCAGAGCGAACCCTGCCTCGAGTTTTACCAGCCAAAAGAGGTTGTGAAGAATGTTGACGGTATCGGAACCATAGAGGAAATAGCGGAAAGGATAGCCGGGTTATTTAAAGAACCTTAGCCTCAAGGCTTTGGAGTATTTATTAAATCCATTACTCCCATACTCCAGGGTTCCAGTACCAATAAATTTTTCGGGGGGGCGGTATTTCTTTAAATTCCGAAAAATTTAACGATGAGGGCCGTGAGGTTTTTTTCAAGGACCGAATATGAGTAAAACTGCCTGGCAATCTCATAATTGTGGTTGACCATCTCTTTGATGAGTGGTGGATTTTGAAGGCTGTGCCTGGTGTTCCGCACCACGGCTTCGGTAACAAAATCATCCAGTTCGATTACTTTAAATCCTTTGGGTTTGATATCTATTGCGTAAATTGAATAGTTGTTTACCACGATTGGTTTTTTGTAGTAGACAGCCTCTAAAAAGGCGTTACCAAATCCCTCGAAAGTGGAAGGGTAGGTGACCAGGTCGGCGTGCGGGTAGAGATCTGAGAGCGTGTAGATTTTCCGTCCATCAGGTGTTTTCCCCCTTTTCTCATCCACGACATCATCTACAAACAGCGCGTTGATTCCCATTTGCCTGGCATAATCCTTTACCCGCTTTTCGTAATCATACCCCTCATCTCCCGAAGCATGCGAAATCACGAATTTCGATTTCAGGTTGAGACGGCTGACTATTTCGATGGCATGTTCGATGCCCTTGCGCTGAACCACCCGGGTGGGTTGAAGTATGAACAGCTCATCATCGGCTATGCCGAGTTGTTGGCGCACATCGGAAGCGTATTTGTCCGGGGGTTCCGGAGGATGGTCAAAATCCATTACATTTGGGATGATGGTGGAGGAACAGCCTGTCCGTAAAGCCAGTTGATTAGCGCCTGAAGAATTGATGACTACATGTCTGATAAACGGCAGGTGCGGAGGAAAAGCAGAGTTGAGATAATCCCATACGCAATTGTTGAGGAACCGCTTCCGTTCCCAGAAGAAGTCGTGGTGATGGGCGATGGTGGCAATACCCGTTTCCGCCACCACCTCCGTTATGGCCAGACCCAATGGAATATTGAGGGGAATGGTAAGCGCGTTTTCAGGTACAAGGATGTGGATGTTAAATTTTTTGATAAACCTGTAAATCGATCTTTTCAGCTTTTCACGTAAGTAGTGGATCTTTTTGGTTAAATCCGGTTTGCGGAGATAATTATCATAGCACATATCGTGCATTTTCTTCATGTCGGGATGCTGGAAATGGGCCTCACGTACCAGCAGGGATTTATCCGGCGGAGTATCGAGCTCTCCCGCCATATAAAAACAGCGAAGTTTGTTCTTATGAAACACATCGGCCCACTTGCCGGTCTCCAGAGAAACACCGTCCGTTCCCGCCAGGCGGGTTGAAATGAAACCAACGTTTTTTGGCTTGATATGGAAATTATTGGGGACTTTCACGGCGATAAAATAAATTTCAGTTCGTCCTTTTCCAATTTAAAGCCTCAGAGATATATGGTCAGAATGACAAGGTGAAAACAGTTGTTAGATTATAGTTTTCAGGGCATTGAAAAGGAAAAAAACCATCCAGAAAACCTATGGGGAAGGAGATTCAAGATATCATAAACCCTCATTTGAACATTTAACTTTTATTGAAGTCACCTGTTAGATATTGGATTCAGGGCCGGCTTTCTTTTTGAAATTAAAGGGGAAAAAACATGATTATTTGTACTTGCCGAATCATGATCTGGGTCATATGCATACTGGTATTGGCCAATTCATGCAGGGATGACCAGGCCGGGAACCGCACTGAAATCCCGGGAACAGATATCTCCATAGAGACAGGCAAGGCAGGATCTGCTCTGGAACGCCGTGAACAGGATTCCGGTCAGGCTCCTGCCGGCCGGCCGGATTCCAGGGAATTCCGGGAAATTACTTCACGTAATGTTATGGAGTTAATGAAAAGTTCAGCGCCGCTCCTGTTAGACGTAAGGACAGCGGAGGAGTTTCATGGGGGCCACCTTGAAAATGCCGTCCATATTCCCGTTCAGCAGTTGGAACAGCGTCTGGGAGAAATTGAGGAACACAGGGACAGGGAAATCATTGTCTACTGCAGATCAGGAAACCGCAGCGTATTTGCTTCCAGGCTTTTAATTCAAAAAGGGTTCAAAAATGTCCATAATCTCACTTATGGCCTGCTCGGGTGGAAGAGATCGGGTTTCGGTTTGGTGAAATGAGGCCTGTGAGAACGAAATGGCCAGCCCTTTTGTAACACCAAGTCCGTCTGGTAATCGGCTGATAACTCCATATGGACAAGCCATTTATCTTGAGTTAAATTTGGACATGGTCCGACTGCTTGGCATGCTCATTGGCCTCATTTCACAATTCCGCATTAGTGGAAGGCCGGTATGTGCGCTTAATAATTCAATTTATCATATTCTTCCGGCTTTTTACTGCCGAATAATTCAAAAAAAGGAAGGAAAATGGCAAGAATCATAGACGATGTCTCCCGCACCTTCTCGGAGTATTTGATTCTCCCAGGTCTTACCAATAAGGACGACTTTATTCAAAACGTATCGCTAAAAGCCCCGGTAAAGAAATTTACAAAGGGCGAAACTTCCGCTCTTGAGCTTAACATACCCATCACCTCGGCCTGCATGCAGGCGGTATCCGGCCCGGAGCTTGCGCTTGGACTGTCCAGGCAGGGGGGAATGAGTTTTATATTCTGCTCCCAGCCTGTAAGTTCACAGGCCGCCATGATAGAGCGGGTGAAGTCGCATAAGGCCGGCTTCGTCCAGTCTGATTCAAACTTAAAGCCCGATGACACACTGAAGGCCTTTGTGGAGTTGCAGAGGAGGACCAGGCATTCCACCATGCCCATTACCGAGGACGGGACAAGTAACGGCAGGTTTCTGGGGATCATAACCGATAAGGATTTCTGGGAATTTGAGGATGATCTCAATACCCCGGTAAAAAACCACATGACGGCCAAGGAAAATGTGATATATGGAACCGAGGGCATGACCCTGAAGGAAGCCAATGCGCGGCTGCGTAAGCATAAAAAACAGTGCCTGCCCATTTTAGAAAAAGACGGCAGGCTTAATTGTCTGGTTTTTACCAAGGATTATGTGGACCACCGCAATAATCCCAATGAATTACTGGACACGAATAAGCGACTGGTGGTGGCGGGCGGAATTAACACAAGGGATTACCGGGAACGCATCCCGGCGCTGGTGGATGCGGGCGCAGACGTGCTTTGTTTTGACTCTTCGGACGGCTATTCACAATTCCAGAGGGACGCTGCTCTGTGGGCAAGGGAGAAGTATGGTGATGACCTCATCCTGGGTGGAGGCAATGTAGTTTCCGGTGAGGCCTTTCTTTATCTGGTGAAGGAGGCCGGGTTGGATTTCGTGAAAGTTGGAATCGGAGGCGGCTCAATATGCATCACCAGGGAGCAGAAAGGCATCGGCAGGGGCCAGGCTTCCGCTCTTATGGATGTGGTGGCCGCCAGAGACAGGCACTATGCGGAAACAGGGGAATATGTACCGATCTGTTCTGATGGAGGTCTTGCTAATGACACCCAGATTATTATAGCTCTGGCCATGGGAGCGGACTTTGTGATGATGGGCAGGTATTTCGCCATGACTTTTGAGAGTCCGCCGCCTAAAATTTCCATAAGGGACAAGATTTATAAACCCTACTGGGGAGAGGGCTCAAACCGGGCGAAAAACTGGGCCCGATACGCTGATTATGCTCAGGACAACCTTAAGTTTGAGGAAGGTGTGGATGCCTATGTTCCCATTATGGGGTCCATTGAGGAACTCCTGCCTATAACCCTGAGTAAGATAACCTCCAGCATGACTAATGTAGGGAGTAAAAACCTTTCTGAGTTCCATCGGAAAGCGATCCTCACGCTGGTATCTGAACAGTCCTTTATTGAAGGCGGAACGCCAAACGTAGTGACGTTTGATCAAGCAAGAGTGGACAAGGATTATCCGTATTAGGCCCTTGGTGAAAAGTAAGATTGGATGGACGGGGTAATGGGGTATGAGAGTACTGGGTTCATATAATAACCTGTTACCTAAAATGAGCAAACCATGAAAGAACGAAATTTCCGGATGCATCCGAGCCTTTTGCTGTGGATATTCCCCTTAATTTTCGGCGTCAGGCTGGTTGTTGGTGAAGATGCCGTATCTGTGTTTCCAAAAGTGCTGGACAGCCTTGCGCAACAGAATCTTCCAGTTTCGTTCAAGTTAAAAGTGAAAGAAATACATACTTCTTCCGTGGGATTAGAAAAGGAGTCTCTGTTTTATCTTTATGTTGCTGACAGGGGAAGACGGGTCGGCATTGCATATGAGAAGTCACCTCTCAACCCTAAAAAAACAGTTTTTTCGAACAATTATGGAATGGACATCTGGACCCTGGATTCTGCCGGAGGACGTCTTCGGAAAATAGCTTTTCACAAAATGAAGGAACCGGTCAATGGAACGGATTTTTCCTACTGGGACATCTTCCCGCTGATATTATTAGGCAGAGAAGACACATTGAAGTCCGATACCGGGGAGGAAGGGGGTAAAAGGCTTTTACGCCTGTATCCCGGGGATAGAAGTGCCTATGGGGAAATTCAGCTTTTCATGGAAAAGCAGGACATGTACCTGGATAGAATCGGATGCTTTACACATTCAGGCAAATTATACAAAGAAATGCTGATGAGAAAATCTGCCAAGAAAAAACGCAAATTTTTCAGGTTCCGGTCAATACTGTTAAAGGATTTAAAGAAGGGGACCCAGACAGAGCATCAATTCCTGAAAATTGAGAGACTGAAGAAATTTCCAGAAAAAATATCAGGCCTTCCAGTGATGCTTCCCTGAGCACCTGGCTATTTAGGTGATTTGTCCAGCTCCTTCATCCTGGTTAAGATTCCGGACCGGCCTTTATAGAAATCAAGCGCGAGTTCTTTTACCACAGCATCTACATTCGCGGCGTAGAACTCTCTGGCCCTGTCATCATCGACACCGAGTTTTTTCTGTATTTGTCTCACGGCGGTCAGAGTGGGATAACCGAGTTCAGTGAGTTTGACTCCGCAGAATTCCACAAAAGCGGCAGTGTAGAGATAATTCAAGGCTTTTTTGCTGTTTTCAATGTCCCGGGTGACCAGTACATAACCCAGCACTTCATAAAGCAGTTGTATCCATCTTGCGCTTGGCAGGGACATAAAGATTATTTCATCACGCCCGGCCTGCACAGATTCAGCTAAACGTTGATGGCTGGAGACGATTTCTTCAAATGATTCCGGTTTCAGAACCTGTTTGATGTGGTCCCTGAAATCATCGAATTTGTCCAGCAGAACTTTTCTTTTGGCATCAATATCAAACACATCGGTATATCCTGGATTGATAAAACCAATACCGGTCTTGTCTGAGTCCCAGCAAATCACTGGGTCCAGCGGTTCCTGGCTGGAGAGCCGTTGAGAGATTCGTTTGTCGGTGTCTTCATAATAAAGGATACGCTCCAGGGCCGCTCCGATCACCTGACCGGGCATAATGGAGAGCTTGGCGTCATCGGTAACATCATGGAGTTTCGCTCCCAGGTATACTTCATAAATAAGAGTGGATTTGTCGGCTATGTTATCAAAGGTAGTGGCGATATCGGTGCCGTAATTTCTGCGGGAATCATCCCAGTTGGCCTTTACTTCCTTGGTCACTGCGCCTGCGCTCAGCATGATGTCCCCGGAAATCCCGCCCGGCACATAGCTGCCGACCAGGGTGGTAAGCGGTCCCACCACGTTCCGGGTTATGGAAGCGTCTACAAAATGACGGGCGTATCGGGCTGTCACAAAGTAGTTCTTGTCCGGATGCCGGTCCTGGTGGTATTCCATTATTTTTTTATACACCGGCTGCCATTGTTCCATGTCATTGTGCAGGTCACCGTCCAAAACCAGGATGGCTTTGGCGCTGGTAAACTCCATTTCCTCAAACATCATCTTAAGCGCGTTTCCCTTGCCCGGGGAAAACCTGGCGCTGTCCCAGCCTTCATGGGGGCCCGCATAAAGGAACACATTTTCCCGTTCGGACTCGGATAATCCGCTCAACGTTTGTAACGCGCCTTTTATGGTTGCTTCTATACCGGAATCATCCAGGCTCTTGTCGTTATAGGTGCCGTCAGCGACAATTATTGCAACTTTACGGTCGCCAAAGGTTTTGACCGCCGCCTTGATGCCTCTGGAGACAAGGCCACCGATGTTATCCTCACAGTGGAATGTTGGATGGCCAATTATTAATTCCGGCTTAAAAGCCGCCATCAACCGGCCTAATTCACCTTTCGGCGGTTTTTTCCGTCCCCTGTAAATATTGGTTTCTACTTCCTGTATGTATTCATGCATTCTAAAGTCCTGCCGGTTAAAAGTTGAAGGGGTATTTTTTCAAATCTGTCTCGTAAAAGAAATCAATGAAGATTATAACATAATCAGAGGAGATTCTACCGCCAAGGCACAATTCGGTGAAATTTTGGATACAAATCCAAAAGGTGTGAGGATACCCCTGTCGCTTCCCTTTGAACTGAAGTCCCTAAAGTATTGGCGAATCGTTGCCACTTTCCGTTAAGAAAGGGAAGTTTTATTATTTTAAACTACGGATTATTTTATGGAAAAAAGTGTTTTATTTGTCTGTGCGGGTAATTTATGCCGTTCTCCCATGGCGGAAGGGATATTTATCCATAAGTGCCGGCAAAGGGGAGTAGACTCCTATTTTACAGTGGATTCCGCTGGAACAGAAGTATGGCGAATGGGCGCCAGGCCTGACCCCCGCGCTCTGAAGGCGGCCAAGAGAAGGGGGGTTCTGCTTCCGGGATGGTCGCGGCTGTTTATCCTGAAAGACTTGACTAAATTTGACCTCATACTTGCCATGGACACTTCAAACTTAAAAGACCTTCAGCAGATGTCCAGCCCGAAATACCTGAATAATATCAGATTGATGAGGGAATATGATCGCCCCGGAAATACATCCCTGAGCGTTCCGGATCCATTTCGCGGTAACCAGGCTGTTTTTGAGAAGGTCTTTGATATACTTAACGTATGTTGTGAAAACCTGTTGGAAACATTGAGCTCTCAACTGAGATAAGTCCTTGTGTTTCTCCGCGGATTCGGCTCGGCGGATCGATTACTCTTGCTATAAACAATAATTATCTATCCGGCGATTTGTCATTTTGACAAGGGAAAAGCAATGTCCTTATTATTATTCCCCCGGATTTTTTAAAATATCTTTAGGTCCACCATGGCAGAACATACTGATTTTAAAACTAGGCAGACAGAAGAAGGAAGGGAAATAACCGGCAGCCTGACCATAGGCCGCATTCCTCTGGTAGTCTGCGCCCCGTTTTTCTACCGGTCGGACCCCATGCCGGACATGACCTTTGTTAATGGTACGCTTGATGAGCTCAGCCAGGCCATCCAGGCAAGGGAGATTGATTGCGCCCCGTTATCATCCATTGAATATGCCAGAAACTACAGGGACTATGCTATCGTTCCGGGGCTCTCAATTGTGGGGCAGAGTAAGGTAAAGACGGCGCTGTTTTTAAGCCAGGTACCTTGGGAACAAATAAGCGGTAAGAATATTCTCCTTTCCAGCGTGGCCGCCACTTCCAATATTCTGTTTCAGCTTCTTTGCCGGAGGAAGTATCAGGTTGATCCCGTCTTCAATGCGCCCGAGGAACCTATGGGAAGAATTGCGATCGGTGACGACGCCATAATTATGGCT
Organism: Fibrobacterota bacterium; assembly: GCA_042567505.1. Taxonomy (GTDB): domain Bacteria; phylum Fibrobacterota; class Fibrobacteria; order UBA11236; family JADFYW01; genus JBHPJW01. The sequence goes on along the minus strand of JBHPJW010000014.1, from coordinate 34,224 downwards.
TATAAAAGTACCTGGAGGTATTGCTATGATCTTTCCGAAGAATGGTATAAGTGGCAGACCCTGCCCTTTGCCTTCGGCCTCTGGATTGTGCGCAAGACCGTGGCGGATTTAAAAAAAGGTGCTGTTGAGGAGTTCGTCCGTTATCTGGAGCGTTCGCAGGAGTCTTTTCTTCAGAATCATAAAAAAGCCCTTAAGGAGTGGTTAAAAACATATCCGTCGAATTTGCCTGAACAGCTGATGAGCAGTTTTTTTGAACATGTCGACTATACCCTTACTCCCCTGCATGAGAAGTCCCTGCTTTTATTTTTTAAAATGGCCTCTGACATGGGATATGCAAATCCCTGCACATCGCTGGATTTTGTCAATATCGAAAATCAGGTTTAATTAATTCCCGGTTTTTGCCCGGTACCTCCATTTACCCGGGATTATGCGGGAAGTTCCCCCTGAGAGTTGGTACATTACTCTTTCCTGTGCTTGAAAGAAAGTAATGTAATGATTTGTCAGCTGCTTAAGCGGATTTTACTGCCGCTACTGGTTTTTGCCATATCCTGTCTGCCTGCAGGCCTTACTCTTGACGAATTAAGGAATTTCCATCTTTATATCGATAATTGCGACACCCTTTTAAATCCCGGACATAAACGGGAGATAGAGCGTGGTATAAAAATGGGGATGAACATGTGGGCAAGTGTACTGCCGGATTTGCACGTGATATATGTTGACAGCATCAGCGAAGATTCTGGCTTGAGAATATTCAGGATTGGTAATTATAAAAGCGATGCGGGGATCTCTCCGCCTCATGTGAGGTTCAAGGCGCCGGCGGGATGTCCCGGCCATACTTCATGGGCTGGGTGCGCCCCGAGAGGCAATACCATATATTTCAATTCGCGATACGAGCCCGGCAACCGGGTTAAGCATGATGAGGCCCCATTGAGAGCCCCCTGGGTTGACTTTTTCGATAATTATTCCCGCAGAGACTGGTGGAGCAAATGGCAGCCCGCTACCTATCCGCCTATTTATTATTATGGGAACATTCCGGAGCATATTGGTTATATCCGGGGCAGGAATGCTTCAACCGCGGATGTGCCGCATAATCGAGGTGATTTTGTGACACAGGTCGTCCATGAGTTGGGCCACTGGCTGGGCATGGGTCATCCGTTTTATAATCCCGATGACCTTTTACAATGGTATGGTGTTCCCCACAGGGAAGGAACTCCCCGGCCGGAGAAGCCGAGGACAGTCACAGTGGATACGGAGGTGTATAAGCATTTTAACACGGTTGAAGCGTGCGGGGATGGCAGGAAACCCAATCCTGAATGTTATTATTATGCAGGTGCGGATTGTCCCCGGGTAGTAGACAATGCTTGTCCGGATCCCGCTCCGCCGGATACGGTGGAGACCTGGGTAAGTGACTTCAGATGGAGTTCTCTGTCTGAGGAATACAGTGTCATGGCCTATGCGGTAAACGGGAGCACTCATCCGCCCGGCGTCCCTCATCCGAATACTCCTGCGAACATGAGGATTATCCATCCCCGGGATGTGAACAGAGTCCGCGAGTTAAATCCCTCCTACGCGGTGTCTTATCCCGGTATTCCGGGAGTTATCAGAATGCGGGAGCGCAAGACAGTGTACCTGACATCAAACTGGCTCGATGCCCGTTTTAAAGCGGAGCTGGATAATGATACCATGAGTGTCCATCCCTTTTTTGTCACCGGTATATGGTCAAAGACCATTGTGAAAAACGCTCTGTCAGCTGGAACACAGCATTCTGCCTGTATCAGGGATGACAGCACCCTCTGGTTCTGGGGAACAAACCGGGAAGGGGAATTGGGAACAGGAACTCCTGAGACGTCAAACAGGGGCCCGGTACAGGAATTTGGAAAAAACAGGAACTGGATAAGTGTGGCGGCGGGTGGCAGCCATACTCTGGCAATTAAAAGCGATGGGACGCTCTGGTCCTGGGGCGGCAATTCCCACGGACAACTCGGACTTGGGGATTTCAGGAACAGGAACATTCCAACCAGGATAGGCTCGCAAAAAGATTGGTTTTCCGTGGCCGGTGGAGGAAAACATACCATTGCCTTGAAAACCAACGGCACGCTATGGACCTGGGGCGCCGGAGAAGCCTGTCAACTGGGCGACGGCAGAAGAGAGGACAGCAACCGGCCCGCCCGGCCGGATACCGGGAACGACTGGATTGCGGTGTCTGCGGGGGCGCAGCACTCACTGGCGATGAAAGCAGATGGAAGCGTCTGGGCATGGGGAGACAACCATTTTGGCCAGTGCGGCATCAACTCTAAGACGGGACATATCCAGAAAATGAAAAAGGTGAGCCATAACAGGCCTTTTGTACAGGTTGCGGCCGGATATTATCACAGTATGGCATTGAGAGATGACGGTACCGTATGGTGCTGGGGCCAGGGGAAAAACGGGGAACTGGGGAATGGCAAAACAAAAAACAGCCCCGTGCCAGTCCGGGTACTGGGAGTTGGAAGAATTATTAACGCGGTAGCCGGAGCGAGGCATAACATGGCGATGACCTGTGACGGCGGCATTCTGGCCTGGGGTGGGAATAGCCATGGACAACTGGGAATCGAAGGCAAAGAGAATAGAAGCGCTGCAACTCCCGTAGGAAAAAAAAGAAACTGGATTGCCGTCGCAGCGGGAGCATTCCATTCTCTGGCGATAAACAGGAATAGTGAGGCCTATAGCTGGGGAAGCAATCAGAACGGACAACTAGGGACGGGGCAAGGCGATAAAACTAGCCGGTCCGTTCCGGTAAGATGCTATTGGAACTGAAGGCAGGGGAAATGGCGTTCCCACGGGGGTTTGAACCCCGGTTGCGGGACTGAAAATCCCGAGTCCTAGGCCACTAGACGATGGGAACGGTTAATAACAGATTGGCAAATTAAAAAAAAAATAAAAAAAACAAAGGCTCGACATTCAACAAAGCAAAAAATAGCAAAGATAGGAGACCGGAGCATATACCTTGTGAGGATGGCGGACACTGACCCCGGGAAAGAGATGAAGTTTATCAGTTATTAATAAACTTGGTCATGAGACAAGTATTTCCAATGTCATTGTATTCAATTTCATCCACGTATTGCCTGGTAATGGCTATGCCATATCCTCCCGGTCTTTTCCCTTCTTTTTCTCTTCTGAGGGCTACTTCAACGGGATTTTCCATGGGATCCGGAGCGTCAGCAAGCAAAAATCCTTTTCCTTCATCCTGGATTTTTAAAATAATTTTTTCCTTGAACAATACATAGGATACGGTCACATACTTGTTAAAATTAAAATTATTTCCATGTTCCATCCCGTTAATGAGCATTTCATTGATAGCAAAACCGAGTTTCTTGATATCATTAGGTTGTATGGTGCTGTAGCTCAATAAGTTTTCAATAAATCGGTTTACGGATTGAAGGATTTCAATGGAGGACGCCAGTTTAAAATCTATCCAGTTACCCAGGATTTCTTGCTTGGCCATCAGGTCCCGTTCTTTGCTCACCGTTTCGATAGTCCTGAGTATGTCCAAACGCTGAAAAGGTTTTTTTATCCAGGCATTGGCTCCGTATCTGAAAATTTTCAGCAAGTCCGGAGATTCGCTGGAGGCGGTTATGACGATGATTGCGATTTTGGCAGTGCTCTTATTGTATTTCAGTTCACTGCAGAGTTGTAAGCCGTTGACTTTGGGCATATAGATATCTGTTAAAATCAGGTCCGGAACACATTTGCGCGCCAGAGAAATCCCCTCCTCACCATTTACCGCAAGTAGGGTTTCATGTCCGTCAGATTTTACAATTTTTTCCAGAATATGGAGGATTTTGCTTTCGTCTTCAACTATTAATATCTTCGCCATTTTCCAATGTATCCCAGTGGTGCGTTTTCTGCCGGCGCCCTGCCGCAAAACCTTATCAGATCTTACTTTCATATTGATCTGGAGTGCAAGAAATTAAACCGAATCGTTTTGGGAACGCAGAATTTTGATTATATTGGTACTTTTAAAAAATTATGATATACGGCATCTACTCGGACATCCATTCTAATCTTGAGGCGCTGAGGAGCGTTCTGGAGTCTATGGGTCAGCATGGCGTGCAGAGAAGAGTATGCCTGGGAGATGCGGTTGGTTATGGTCCTTTTCCCAATGAGTGCATTGAACTTATTCAGCAAAATTCTGAAGTTGTAATCCTGGGAAACCACGATAGCGTTGCCTTAAGCAGGGAGTCTTCTGAGCAATTCAATTTCTTTGCGCGAAATGCCATCAATTGGACAAGGGAGGTCTTAACTCCCGAGTCTTCAGACACCATGCAGAGATGGCCCTATCTGATAGATGAGCCTCCTCTGGCGTTTGTGCATGCCAGTCCCCGCTCACCTGCTGACTGGACCTATATAGCAACCCTGGACGAAGCTGTGGATGCCTTCCATTATTTTTCGCAGAAAATTTGTTTTATCGGTCATACACATTTGCCGGTTATTGTCATTATGAGAGGAGAGCAGTCTTTTTTTGTTTCTGACAGTTTTCACCATAAAGTTTCTCAAAACGAAAGGCTTTTGGTTAACGTGGGTAGCGTAGGGCAACCGCGGGATGGGATTACTGAGGCCAGCTGGTGTGTGTGCAACAGTGATACGCTGGAGGTGGAAATTATCAGGGTTCCCTATGATGTAAAAAAAACCCAGGACGCTATGCGAAAGAAGGGAATTGACGATTTCCTTATTAACAGACTGGCTCTTGGTAAGTAGCGATAATTAAAAAATTTTCTTACGAATTAGTTTTTTTGGAAATTTGAGGTGTTGGTTGTAAACCTGATGACAACCCGGAACACGGTTATTTTTTAAAAAATTCCCTTTCACAACAGGGTCCTTGTTTCGGATTTTGGACAAGATCCATAACTCCTAAAGATTTTTTTTGGTTTTGTCGATATGAGTAATAAAGGGAGTTGAAATGGAGCAAGGAAAGCCAGTCAAAGGCCAATTTATCTGGAGAACCGGTGAAGACCGACGGAGAGTGGTCGAAGCGATTAAAGCAAAAATAGATGCAGGCTTTTTCCACTCGGAAACGGTCATAAATGAATTGGTGGAGAAACTGGGGCCCCAGTTTGCCTCAACCCTGGAGGAATAGGTCAACATTGTAAGCACCGCAGGGATCAGGACAGATTTAAGAAAACCGCATTAACAACCATGGAGAAGGGACACGGTTCATTGTGTCCCTTCTTCTTTATGGTTTCGTACCTGATTATTCATTGACTATTTTTTAGTTCATGCTCCTGGAAATTCAGGTCAAGAGAAATGACGCAAACCAAAGAGTTGATCGTTATGTGCGGAAGCTTTGTCCCGGACTGGGTCTATCCAGGCTTCATTATCTCTTCAGGAAAAAAGAAATCAAGATAGGATTGCGTCCAGTTGCCAGGAGCCACGTGTTAGAACAGGGAGACAGGCTTAGGATTTTCGGGCTCAAGGACTCTGAGATGGGTACGGCCATCCATTCTGGCAGGCCAAGTCATGACAAGTTGGCGTTCGGGCTTCCCATTATTCATGAGGATGAGGATCTGTTGGTGATAAATAAACCAGGGCATATACCTGTCCACCCCGGAAGTAGAGTGCCTCCGGGGTCATCGGTTATAGAAAAATCCCTTGATTATTTAGGGTGGAGGAAAGCGGAAGTTTTTAAACCTTCCTTGATACATAGACTGGACAAGGAGACCTCGGGCGTGCTCCTGCTGGCAAAAAACAGCAGGGCTCTCAGGTTTTGGGCAAAAGAATTAAAAGAAAGAAGGATTAAAAAGACTTATCATGCCTTGGTCCTGGGGGCTCCCAGGTCGGATAAGGGGTGTATAACAGAAAACCTCACCAGGATAGGTTCAAAACGGGGAGGGGCCAAGTCTATTGTCAAAAGCGGAGAGGGCTTGTACGCCAGGACTTTTTATCAGGTGGACAAGCGTTTTGAAGATTACAGTCTATTGAGTATTACCATAGAAACTGGCCGCCTGCATCAGATTCGTGCTCATTTGTCTCATGAAGGAGCGCCAATTCTGGGTGATACACGGTATGGCGATTTCAGGGCTAACCGGATTGCCAGGCGTAAGTATGCATTGAAACGCGGCTTTCTCCACGCGGCCAGTTTGCAGGGAAAGGATATGCAGGGTAAATCATTTTTCTTCCGCGCGGAGCTTCCTGATGATCTCAGGGAATGTCTGGCAAGAATTTCCTAATGATGTTGTTCCGGTCGTGCCTGAGAATTTTTAATTTATAGACAAACCAGAGGGACCTTTTTGGATCAAAAATTTCTCTATCTCTATAAGCAATTAATCGGTAAATCAGCCAATGAGATGGCTCATCCGGGCGTGATGAGGCCGGTTTCTGGTTTTCTGGCCGGGCTTATGGATAACAGCCATACAGTGGTTCTGCACGCTCTGCTTGAAGAACTAGAGAGTGAAGGAGGAGGCCGGCACGGGCAAATATCTATTCAGCCGGCTCTTAACTCTCTCAAGGCTCTTCAATTGGAATCAGAGAACCTTGAGATCGACATAAGGCGCAGATTGAATGAATTTTCCATAAACTGGAGCAGCCGGTTTGCTGAAGGAGGGTTGCTTCCTTATCTGAAGTCAGATGGGTGGGTATTGGAAGAGGACAATGCCTACCGCTTGAGAGGAAAAGGAAGTAAAGCGGAGTCCAGGAAATTATATCAACAATCCCTGCAGGATATGGTGACCGAGGGCGTGCGTATTCTGGCGTTATTTTTGGGCACCTTGTCCCGGCTGCAGGAAAAACTGGCCGGGGAATGGCACCGGGAAACAGTACGGGGAAATGTAAGCAAACTTCTTCCCCTGTTTGAAGCGGCTCTACGTCCCAGAGAGATGGAACTGTTCAAAGATATCAGATCAACTTTACCGGAAAGATTCGCCGGGCTTTTTATTGCCCGGGTGAATAAATGGCAAACCAGGTTGTACAGCACTGAAGAGGATCTCTATCAAAATATCGCCTGGCCATGGTATGATTGCCTGAAGCAGGATAACGGTTTTGAGGGCTTTATGTTGTTTGTTGAGGAATTTATCTGGGAATTAATAAAACTGATAACCGGTTTGTTTCAGAACAAATGGCGTATTTTCCTAAGGGGATTGGAGAGAAAGGCGGAACATGAATTTATAGTGCCGGTTCGCGTTCCTTCCTGATGTCTTTTATGCCTGGAGACGGAACAGCACAAGCGGATTTTCCGGGAGAAAACCAATTTATGAATTCTTAAAACGGGGACGAAAAGATGAAAGAAAAATCAATCGTTGGAATCAGCTTCAAAATCACCGGTCTGATGCTGATTGCCGTCATTGGATATGGAATCTATATGAGTTTCAGAGGCAGCGCTTCCGGACCCTTTCTGGAACTGGCCCTGGCGGGTTTTTTTCTGTTTTGCCTGGCCGCGGTTTTTGAGGCCTGGTGGCGTTTAAAGGCACCGAGGGAGGAACGCCCGGACCTGGCTGGAATGACAAGCGAACTGGCGGCCCTTCCTGGGATGTTCACCGATGCAATCACCGCCCATAAGGATGATAACCGGAGACTTATTGAGAACATAAGCACCAGTCTGAAAGGATTGACAGACAGACTGGAAACAATTTCCGGCAAACTGGAAGAACATAGTGTGAGGACATTAAAGGCGGCGGAGCAGACCGCAAGTGGTATCAAGGAGAGAGAAACGGAATTTCTTAAAACAGTGAGCAAGGCGGGCAGAGATTCCCTGGATGAACTGAAAGCAGTTTCCCGGAATCTGAATGAAAAACAGTCCCTGTTATCAGAAGAACTGCTTAAGCATTGGTCTTCAACGGTACAGGAAACATTACATGTTTTCAACGACCGGATTGCCGACATGGGAAAAGAAATTCATGACCTCATGAAAGGGATGACTGAGAATGCTTCAAGAATACAAGAGGGATTTACGAAACCGATGATAAAAAGCCAGGATTCTTTAGTGAAAAACCTGGACAAGAATCTTCAATCCCAGGAGAAACAGTTTACCAACATAGGGGAAAAAATGACCGAGATGGCGGAATCTCTGGAGCGATCCAGTACGGTTTTGGAGGAATCCGGTAATCTGGCCCATGTGAATCAGGCCGGGCTGCAGGCCGGGATAGAAATGCTCAACACCGGATTGGCAGAAATACTTGAGAAAATGGACGCTCTGGCCAAATCACCGGCTGATGAGCGGGACTTTATGCATAAATTGTACAGTACTCTGGAATCTTTTCATGAAAAGGCCACCGAGATCCTTATTGATAATGCACTGAAAACAAGAGAAATACTGGCAGGGGGAGACATTTTTTCCAAAGACCAGCCAGTAACATAGCTGCGTTCAGGATAAGGCTTTTTCTATGAATATCAGTCAAAACCGGAAAAACGACCAGGACCGAAACACATTCCTTTGGGATGAGCTGGATAAGCAATTGCACGCGGCTCTCCGGATGAACAGGTTTCGCAGGAAGTATTTTTCTTCACTTATTGGCTTTGGCAGGGAATTCGACATGTGCGGAAGGAAAAAAGCAGCGGAACTGCTGCATGAGAAAATCCAGAAGGAACTGCAGGTACAGTCTTTTTCAGAAAAAGAAAGCGAGAACAGGAAGGAATTTAATTTTCAGAAGGTATCTGAAAAGATAGAACAGGATGAGTTGGAAGAGTTGAAGGCTTTTTATGAGAATCAGAAAGGAATTTTTCCTGAAAACGAAAAGACCATTCTGGAAAGAGAGCTCAAACAGTTACAGGAGGGAATGTCCCTTTCCGGGGCCTCTGGACCCGATATCCAACCAACTGCATCACCATCGGATTTGTCAGCCGGGGAAGTCGGGAGCCGTGTGAGAAAAAGCCGGGACAGGATATATGACAGAGCAGTAAGATATAAGAAGGCGGCTCACCGCAAAAAGGAGATAAAGTTTTATGGTGATTTGAGGCCATCGGAGGGTACGGGAATTTATAATTCTCTTTTCAACCTGAATTCCATGATGGGGATTATCTATGAAAGTGATCCATTTTGGGTGGAGGATTTAAAAGCCCATTACCGGGAACTACAGAGACTAAAGGCCCTGTTTAAGGAATAGACTTTTTTATGAGCGCCCTCCCGACCACTGTCCTTGGATTCTTTATTTTTTAGGAACCTGGACAGGCCTTCCCGTCCCCAGGAAAAGACCGGAAATCCCCTGGAAGGTGTTGCCGATTGAAACCCCGTTTTTTCCTATCTCATATTGGCGGATCTCCTTGGTGTGGTTGCTGCCGCGCATCTTTAATACCATTAATCCGCGTTTGATTTGCGATTCCAGTTCCAGATATCGCAATATGATATAACTGTCGACAATAAAAGGGATCTTGTTTTTAGATATATTCCATCCGCCCAAAATACTGCTGTTTTCTTTTAACAGTATAGTAGTGATTTCTTCCCTTTTAAAATAATTGACAAGGTCGGTCTCAATTTCCCTTAGTTCACCCAGGTCTCTGGCCAGCTTTTCAAGGTTTGTGACACTGTCTACCAAAGCCCGTTTAACAGATTTTTCCTCTATTATCTGGGTCAGGCGGTTATCTTCTTCATAGATAAGGTTCATAAACTCATCTGGTGTTGTGAAAATAATATCCAGTAATCCCTTTGATTCCATGTCCCTCAGATCCCATCCCAGCTCCATGGCGTAGTCATAGTATTGCTCCGGGAATTCTTCGAAGGTAATAACCAGGCCGTTTTCACCTTGTTTCATGCCATCCATGAGAAACTGTACGCCCAGGGTGCTTTTTCCGGTACCGGCCGCCCCTTCCAGCAAATTTGCGGAACCGGTGAGCAAACCTCCATTCAGCATTATATCCAGTTCCTTGCAACCGGTGGTTACTCTGGCATTTGTACTATCTACCGCAGCCATCATACATCCATGAGTTAGACAAGGCCCGCAAAGGCCATTTCAATTTCAAATCTTTGGGTATATTTCCCCCTTTTAAATTCGCACTCCAGGTTCGCCAGCCTGGCCAGGCTTTTCTTAAATAGGAAAGGGGACCTGCACATTGCCTGTTGCCGGTAGAGGTCCCTTTTAAAAAAGAAAGCCCTGATATGCAGAGAACTTGCGATATCTTCGGTATTCATGCCCTTTTCCAAAAGCATTCGGATTTTAAGCAATTTCAAGAAATGCTTATACAGACGAATGGCAATTAAAAAAGGTGGTTCATCCTGGTCCAGCATGCTGCTCAAAGCGCGAAGGAATTGTTCTTTTTTTCTCAAACCCATACTCTTCTGCATTTCAAAAATATTAATACTGCGATGAGGAAGGATTATTTTTTCAATATGTTCAGCAGTGATTTCCTCATCCGGCCTCAAATACAAATGTAGTTTATTTAGCTCAAGATCAAGTTCGGCCAAATCTTCCCCGATACATTCTAATAAAAAGGCAGCGTTTTTTAAGGAAAGCTGTTTTTGATATTTTATTTTTGCCCGATTCTGGAGCCATCCCGGAAGTTGATTGGAATAAGGATGTTTGCATTCCAGAACATTGCCAGAGGTTTCAAATACTTTTTTTAATTTTGAATATCTTTCCCATTTCTCTGTCAAGAGAAACACGGCAGTGTTTTCGTTGGGGTGATGAAACAGTTCCGCCAGCTGGTTTTGGGTTGCAAGCGGGACCCGGTCGAAATTTTTCAGGATAATGGCCTTTTTAGTGGAGAACATGGAAACTGTTTCGAAAGATTCCGCAATGACCTCCCATTTGATTTCTGAACCGAAATATGTCTCCTTCGAAAGAGGATCACTGCTTTGTCCGCCGAGCCATTTGTCCAAAGCTTTTGCTAAAACTTCCTGTTTCCGGATTTCATCATTGCCTATATAAGCGAATAAATTCAATAGTTTTTGCTTATTTGCGGTGGGCATGTATCAAACGGAAAAGGGGAACGGCACTGCGGATTAATAGAACTCCAGAACTTCAAGCTTTAAAATCCCTTTTGGAGTTTCAATTTCTACCTTGTCACCTTTTTTCTTTCCCATTAATCCCTTTCCAATCGGAGATTTTGAAGATATTTTCTTTTCAGCCAGGTTAATACCGTCCGGCCCAACCAGGGTGTATTTCATTTTTTCATCGGTGCCGAGGTCCCGTACTTCTACTGTGGCCCCGAAAATAATATGGTTGCTTTCGGAAGCGGACTCCGTTATTATCTCGGCTCTGGCCAGTTTATCCTCAATTATTCCTATTTTTGATTCAATCCGCGCCTGTTTGTCTTTAGCTGCCTGATAGCCGATATTTTCATTCAAGTCGCCCTCCTGAGCTCTGGAGGTGGCAATTTCAGAAATTACCTCCGGCCTGTCCACTTTTTTTAAATGCTCTAATTGTTTAGTCAGTTTATCAAAAGTGGCTTGGGACATTGGATTTCTTTGTCCGGACATAAGGGAACTCCGCGCTTTGAATGGATTAAATTAATTCTAAGATTATGTGCAAAGTTGACAGGCTTTAACTAAAAAAAGGGAAATCATATTCTTCTGCGGGTTTATTCATTTTAACTGCTGAACCTTGCTAGTATTTAAATATAGCCTTTTTCTGAGGCTTCAAACCAATCATCCTGTAACTTTACCATTTCAGGTCAGGGTTGAATTTATAATCTTTAAAAGTATAAAAGTTTTAAAATAGATTAGAAAATGGAAATATAAAAAAATGATGGAAGCAAACATTCATTTTCCAAAGGGATTCAGAGCCTGGGGTGTGTCCGCAGGAATTAAAGTGAACCAGAGTTTGGATATGGGAATTCTCATATCGTCGCCTGCTTCCCGTACTTTTGGGGCGTTTACAACAAATAAATTCTCCGCAGCTTCGGTTGATTATTGCCGGAAAAAACTGCAATCAGGAGTAAAAATAACTCATTTACTGGTGAATAGTGGAAATGCCAATGCCTGCACCGGAGAGCAGGGAAACAAGGACCTGCATGAAATGATAGAGTTGGTGAGAGCGAATTTTAAAGATGTAGAGGAAGTTCTAGCCTCTTCCACTGGAATAATTGGCCAGCTTCTGCCAATGGAAAAAGTCAGGTCGGGAATAACCAAAATTGCTAAAAGACCCGGGCGATTATCCAATGATTCCTTTGCCCGGGCGATAATAACGACGGACACAGTTATTAAAACTGTTCAGGATGCCATGGACTTTGACGGCAGTGAAGTACGCATTGGGGGTGTTGCCAAGGGGGCCGGAATGATCTGCCCCCAAATGGCCACCATGCTTGCCTACCTGACGACAGATTTAGCGTTGCCGGCCTCTTATAAAAAGCGGTTCCGTGACTTGGTTGAAAGGAGTTTTAACTCCATTTCTGTTGATGGCGATATGAGCACTAACGACACTGTTTTGCTTCTCAGTAACGGAGCAAGTGGAGTTACATACTCCAGCCTGAGCAAAAAGGACAAAAAGCAATTTGATAATTGCCTTTCCGCACAATTTGAGTCTCTGGCCAAACAAATTGTCCGTGACGGGGAGGGTGCCACAAAATTAATTCAAATAGATGTCTCAGGAGCGGTTTCTAAAGCTCATGCCAAAATGCTGGGAAGGGCTGTGGCAAATTCTCCTCTGGTGAAAACGGCCTTTTTCGGCCGGGATCCAAACTGGGGACGTATAGTTGCCGCCATGGGCAGTCAGCCGGCCGTGATAGACCCGGGTAAACTGGATCTGTTTTTTTGTGGCGTGCAGGTACTGTGCAGGGGGAAATTGAAATCTTTTAACAGGACTGCATTGTATGAGAAATTAACCCGGGATGAGATACATCTTAAGTTGGATTTAAATATCGGCAAGGCGTCCTGGACTTATTGGACCTGTGATTTGACATACGATTACATAAAAATCAACGCCGATTATCATACATAGCTGTAATCTTTCAAATTTTCTAACGTTGTTGCTTATCAGCTGAAAACTAAGTAACCTCAGTGTTTTTGTAGTGTGATAGTTTATGTAAACCACCTTTCATTAAATACAGGAAGACCAAAGTGCATACCTTACGAGAAGTAGACAGGAAGATTTTTGAAGCAATTCGCAGGGAAGAAGACAGACAGGAAACGGGACTTGAGTTAAGCGCATCAGAAAATTATGCCAGTAGGGCCGTCATGGAGGCCATGGGAACCGTGCTGACGAACAAGTACTCGGAGGGGTATGTTGGAAAACGTTATTATGCAGGAAATGAGATTGTAGATGAGATCGAATCCCTGGCTATTGAGCGCGCCAAGAGGCTCTTTGATGCCGAACATGTGAATGTACAACCCCTATCAGGCTCCCCGGCAAATGCGGCTGTGTATTTTGCCACTTTAAAGCCTGGAGATAAGGTTTTGGGCCTTAAGCTGGATCATGGTGGGCACCTGTCCCATGGACATCCGGTCAATTTTTCCGGGATGATGTATGATTTCGCCCAGTACGGAGTGGATGAAAATACAGGACTGATGGATATGGAAAAAATTAGGGACCTGGCCATAAAAGAAAAACCGAAAATATTAGTGGTGGGTTTTTCAGCTTATTCCAGGAATGTGGACTGGAAGGCCTTTAAGGAAATCGGGGATGAAATCGGAGCGGTCACCTTTGCGGATATTGCCCATATTGCCGGTTTGATTGCTGGAAAAGCGTTGGAAAATCCCGTACCCGTCTTTGATATCGTGACGACTACTACCCATAAAACATTAAGGGGGCCCCGTGGCGCAATAATCATGTGCAAGGAAAAATTCAAAAAGGCTATCGACAGGGCCGTTTTTCCGGGACTGCAGGGAGGCCCCCATGACCACATTACCGCGGCAAAGGCGGTGTGTTTTCAAGAGGCGTTAACCCCTGAATTCCAGAAGTATTGCAGGAAGGTGATAAGCAATTCTCAGACACTTGCGCAGGGCCTGAGGAAAAAAGGTTATTCCATCCTGACGGGAGGGACGGATAACCACTTGTTTGTGATTGACTTGCGAAATAAAGGGCTTACGGGGAAGCGGGCGGAAGATGCTTTGGATAAGGCGGGAATTTCATGCAGCCGGAGCACTGTTCCAGGTGATACCAGGAAGGCAATTGATCCATCGGGCATCAGGTTCGGGACACCGGCCATAACTACCAGAGGTATGGGCCCAAAAGAGATGGAAATGCTGACTGAATTGATAGATGGGGCTTTGTGCCATCATGGAGACCTGACGGAACTGGCCGGGATAAAAATAAAAGTACAGGAGTTGTGCGAGGCATTTCCGCTTTACCGGGGAGTATCAGTGCAGGTCAGTAACTGATCTCTTCAAGAGCAAAGGAAATGGATTCAATCAGTGATTCCCGATCGAATTCACCTTTTATGAGGTAATCCTGGGCCCCGTCCTGAATAGCGTGCAGAGAAACATTTTCATCCTCGATTCCAGTTAATATTATGATTGGAACATCCGGAAAACTCTGGTGCAGGCTGTGGAAAGTATCAAGCCCCCAACTGTCAGGCAGGTTCAGGTCCAAAAGGACAATGTCAACATAATTTGAGCTGAGGTATGCTACCGTCTCATCCAGAGTCTGGCAGTAATCCAGTTCAAAGCCCCGTTTTTTCTTTTTGGTGGTAGATGGTTTAAGAAGGGCCCGGGTAAATGCCACGTCACCCGGATTGTCTTCCACAAGAAGGATTTTGATAGTTCCCGATATCATCCCGGATTTAACCTTTGAAATTTTAAGAAAAACGCTGGTGAAGCTCTCTTTTTTATTATACCGCCGGGCCTGGAAAAAGGCAATTAAAAAGGGCAAAAAAAATCCTGTTATGGTAAAAATCAAGCACTCACGGACCGTAATATTGCATATATTTCCAGAATAAAAGCCTTGTTGGATTATGGACCGTGTTTTCGTAGAAAAAGTCAGGAAAATCCCCCATTCTTTTAAATTCGGGGACAAAGTAATATATCCCAATGTGTTCCTCTCACCCATGTCCGGTGTCACGGATTATCCCTTTCGCAGGTTAATCGTAGAGCTGGCTGCCCGTAGAACAGGGATGTTTGTATCTGAATTTGTTTCGGTTGACGGGATGACGAGGCTTATCCCGAAAGTGTGCCGTCACATGTATTTTGATTCACTTCAGAGACCCTTTGCCGTCCAGATTTTCGGGGGGAATCCAGACAGCCTGGAAAAGGGGGCGGTCATGGTTGAACAAAGCGGGGCGGAGTTTATTGAAATTAATTGCGGATGTCCCGCTCCCAGAGTCGTTCGCAGGTCGGGAGGCTCCGGATTATTAAAGGACCTCGGTCTGTTTAAGGCCGTTATTCAGAGAGTAGTAAGAGCTGTCAATATTCCCGTCTCGGTGAAGGTGAGGACAGGATTTTCCAAATCAGATATTAACGTCCTTGAGACCAGTAAGATCGCTGAAGGGGAAGGAGCCGGATTGTTTATTATCCACGGAAGGACCCGTGAGCAGGGATACAAAGGGCTGGCGGACTGGGACCTGATAGGCAGAGTTAAGGAACAGTCTGGTATTCCCGTGATAGGAAACGGTGATATTTTACGCGTTGAAGATATTATAATGAAGCTGGAAAAGTATGGAGTAGACGGAGTTTCGGTGGGCAGGGGCGCCATGCACAATCCCTGGATTTTCAGGCAGATCGCAGACCTCTTTGAAGGCAAGGAACCTCTGGAACCCAGTCTGAAGGAGCAAGAACAGGTTTTTTACACGTACCGTGATTTTTTATCAGAGGAATTCCAGGTCCCCGGGGTGGTATTGGGCCGTCTCAAGCAGATCTGCGCCAGGATAATCAAATGCATGCCTCACAGCGCCAAATGGCGGGCGGGCATGTTGCGGTCGGCCTCCCAGGAGGAATTCTTTGATTTGCTGGGGCAGTTCTATGAGGGAAGGGCCGCCCATAGCAGGCGTGTGCTGGATGAGATCGGGGACCTCAATGGCAGGGAAGGCAATAAAATTGAATATACATAAAATCCAAATCCTCAGGTTCACCCTTCGGGCGGTGGGCTGCTCTCGCATTGAGAGAGCGCTAAGGTCTGCCGCACCAAAAAAAAAATACGCTGCTCCCCCGCTCTCAGGGGGGGCAGCGATTACTTCATTAATTCAGTATGGCGTTCTAGGTGGTGAAACCGGAGAGCAGCTTAATGATGGAGGTGTTGGAGGAATTGGCCTGGGCCAGGAAATAAGCGCTGGCCTGCTGCTTTATCTGAGTTGTGGTCAGTTTGGTCGTCTCCTCCGCCTGGTTAACGTCCACCAGTGAAGAACGGACGGCCTCATAATTCGTCGCCTTGGTTTGAAGCAATGTTTTCCTGCCTTCCAGGATGGATAAAACAGTGGAAACCCGGCTGATGTTCCTGTCGACCCTTGCTATTCCGGCAGTTGAGTCCGTGGCGGGGGGAGCGGCTGACCACCGCGTGCCGTTTACCGTTTGATAGGCCTTTGATGCCGAGTCTTTTCCCGTGGCGACAATCCTCCAGTCTATTGACGGATCAGTAACATAATTGCCTCCATACGCTACATCAGCTCCGAGGTGCAGCCCGTTTATTTCGGAGGCGTCGGTATCCAGCAGGGAAAAGGAGTAAGAGGTACTCTCATCTATTAACAAAGAGAAAGAGCCTGTTGGGCTGAGCATGTTTTTTCCGTTAAAACTGCTGTTATCTACAATCGTCTGGACTGAGGTCATTATCTCTTCCCAGTCGTCGGCCAGAGTCCCCCGCACGTTTAAATCATCTTCGGTGGAAGCTGCCAGGGCGAGATCGGAAGCGTCTTCAAGCAAATCTTTTATTTCCTCCAGTGAGCTTTTTGCCGTGTTTAACGCTCCGATATATTCATCCAGAGTGGGGATAAGGTTGTTTACCTCCCCCATTTTTCTTTCCAAGCTTGAAGCGATAAAATAAGCTCCCTGGTCATCGGCAGGGCTCGTGACCCTCAGACCCGAACTCAACCGCGCGAGAGACTCATTAATTTGAGCCTGGTCTTCGCGCATGTAACCCGCCATAATCAGATATGGATTTTGTTGTATATGAGTTAACATCAGTAACCTTCCTTGTTGAAGTTAGACATCCCTGATTTTTTGAGGAAGGCTGATGAGTATAAGCTCAGAGCCTTCTCTCCGATCGTAAGGGGACTGACCCGAATCCCTTTGGTTCCCTGAAACCAGGATCCAGCGCTCCCTTTATTATTATCGGGTTTTTTCCTAAAACCTTTAGTAATTTTTTTAAAAATTATTATTAAAAAAAACGAGCTTGTCTTAACCGTTTTTTGCTGTTTTCAGCCGGTTTTGTTCTTGATGGTGTTCTTATGAGTACGGTACCTGCCCGAACATAATAGCAGCTCTTCTTCGCTCTTCCTCCGGGCACCGGATAAATGCCCGGGCTCATGGCTAAGATTAAATAATCTTTCTAATGGGAAGGACTGATTTTTATTTCAAAAGACGATTCTGAGAGGATCTCATCCCATTGAGCTTTAATTTCCTGATAATCCTTGGCACGGACCAGAAAAGGTTTCAGCGACCATTGCTGCCTGAGGACGGTTTGCTGTGGATTGTGTTGCACGCAGGAAAATTTCCAGTTTAAATGGCTTCGTGAGTCTGTTTTCTGCTGATATTCCGACGTCAGGCTGTATTTTTCCGGAAGATTGATGTGCCATTCTGAAGATACCCCGACTTGAACGGGAAAGTGTACCGGCGTTTTCCGGTTGTCTGATTCCGGGAACCGTAAAAAACTCAATTCCATTTTTGGAAATGTTTTCAAACCCTGTTGATATTCTGCCGGGACAAAGTTCCGGCGGTAGGAAAAGACGAGTACGAGTGATTTGTCTATCTCGGTTTCTTGAGTGATTTGCAGTTTTCCATCCCAATATCCGGGATATCCCTGGGTCAACCAGCTTATCAGGGTCTCTAGTTTCCCCAGTTTTTCCCATTTGTCAATTTGTTCGCGAAATTCTGCTGCCAGTTTCCCTTTTATAAAAAGGGTGTCAATTCCTTTGATTTCCCGGTTCTCTTGCACCTGGAAAAGATGCTTAATCCTGATTTCATGTTCACCGGGTATGGTGATTTCCGGAATGGAAGCCAGGCGGCTCGCTCCCCGCTCCAATATCAGGGTGTTTTTTCCCTGTAAAGAAAGTGGTACTTGCCGGAATGGCTGGTATTTTTCGGTGGGATCAAGAAAATAGCCGGGGCTGTCTCCCCTGTTGGGAACATGCACGATCATATGGTTAAACTGGTGGATGGAGGGCTGGCTGGCGTATCCGGAATGTTCGAGACTTACCAGACAGAGGTTGGCTTTTATACCGCAGGCGCGCAGTAACTGGGTTAAGAGCAGGGCGTGGCCTTTGCAGTCACCGAATTTTTTAGTGTTCACATCTTCGGCTTTTTCTGGAATAAGGGCATGCAGGTTAAACTCGTAATTATTATAAGCAATAGCGTCCCTGACGTAATTGAAACAGGACTGAAGGGGGGAGGCGCCTGAGGAGGCGTTGTCCAGTATTTCCTGGGCCTGTTCCCGGACCGCAAATGCAACGCTGTCTGCCTGTATGCCGGTCCTTTTTAAATATTCAAGATACTCCTTTCCCACCTGGCGCCAGGATTTGGGCGTAGAGATGGAAAATCCCGATCCGTATTCTTCATATGCCGGTGAGAATTTCTCTTCCGTGGTATGCGTCGATGGTAAAAAATCAATTTGTATGCTGTTGGGCAGAGTATCAATCCGTGCTTCTCCGTAAGTGTGGATGTTGAGGTCTGGAGGCGGCTGGATAATGGTATGAGAGTTTTGAAAATAGGGGAAGGCGGATTTTGCCTGATATTTCAGGTAGGGAAACTCAAGGCTGATTTGACGTGATTCCTCTGTCACAAGCAGGTCGATGTAGAGGGCTTTGCCCCGTTGTTTTATGGGTATATGGATCAGAAGGTTTTCCGGATGAACAGTGGAATTGTGAATCTTTGTAACGTAGTAGTCTTTTGAATTCCGTGTGTCGGTTATATTGAAATGCTCATCCAGTATTCTGTAATGATTGACAAAAAAGGCCGAATAACTGGGGTTGAGCTCAAAGGTAAGCTCAGAGAAATTTATCAGTGTTTCTCTTCCCGGAAGGTAATACAGCAGCTGAGTTGTTTTCTTCCATTTTTTCCCGGGGAGCCATTTAAAAAGCGCCGCTCTTTTTAACAATACGATTGAACTGGAAAGCGTGTTTTCCTTTGAGTAGGCGTCAGCCAGTTCCTGTAGAGAGGACTGAGATGTATTCATTGCCAGGGGCGCTATCGGATCAGTTATTATCAAATTGGTTTTTCCGCCCATCAAAGTATTTATCCGGGTCAGTAGGTTTTTTGCGTCCGGACTGGAAGGATTAATCTCCAGGGCCTTTTTAGCCGAAAATTCCGCGGGCAGGTAGAATTTTAAATTAAGTTCAGCCGTGGCTTTTTGAACATACATAGGCGCCGTGATCTTGTGATGCCTGGAATAATTGCGGAGGTAATTGAGGGCTCCGGCATGGTCCTTGAGGCCGTTTAAACTCATTAAAATGTATTCAACTGATTTTTCACTGGGTTGATGAGTCTGATGGGCCTTTTCCAGCACTCTTTTGGCATGGTGGTATTCTTCGAGCCCCAGGTGTGTGTTGGCAAGATACACAGCTAGCCGGAAGGTGGGATTTTTATGATACCGTCCAAGCAATACGTTTTTCGACAGGACCCTCTCCCCCAGCTGCCAAAGGGCGTCGGACAGGTTGATGAGCCATTCGTCATTGGCCGGATCCAGGCTAAGGGCGTGTTGCGCCCAGTCCCTGGCGGACTCGTACTGGAGCACTTCCTCATACAGGGCCCCCAGAATGCCGGATAATTGAGAAGAGGATCTGACCCGGGCCGGACGGCTTTTTAAAAATTGAATTCCCAGGGGGGTCTTATTAAGTGCCTGATGCATGGCGGTGATATTGAT
Source organism: Fibrobacterota bacterium (assembly GCA_042567505.1). GTDB lineage: Bacteria > Fibrobacterota > Fibrobacteria > UBA11236 > JADFYW01 > JBHPJW01. The sequence continues at coordinate 14,380 of JBHPJW010000014.1, read as the reverse complement.
CAGATGGGGAATATACCCGCTGTCCAGGCGGAAGGCCTGTTCAAAATAAGTCATGGCTTTCTGATAATTTGAATCCTGAACCTCCATCAATCCCAGGGTGTTGAAAATGGCGCTTTGGAAAATCTCCGATTCCCTTTTCGGTGGATTCTGACCGGAGCCTTTTTCTACAGACCAATTGAGGCCCGGCAGGATTCCGGGGGAGTCCGCCGGTTGATTTTTGTATTCGAAATAGAGCACGATGAGATTGGAATCAGACTGCAATCTGAGGGCCCAGTGATGAGCGCTGTTAAGCGAGGAGCGAAAGACCTGAACACGGTAAGGCGTATGAGATGAGGGAGCCGCATGCGGTTCTATTTTATAGAGGTAAGCCAAGACGCTGTCCAGCTCGCTCTCGCCGGTCAGTTGAGCATCGATGTGGGCGTCAAAAACCCTCAGGCGCACTTTTTTATCGCTTGCCCTGATAAGAGTTAATACTGGCAGCCCCTGGGGAGATCGTTTGTTTGGTATGGCAAGCCAGTCATTTGACCCAGAAGACAGATGAAATCCAACGCGGTTCTTATAGTCTGAAAAGAAAACCGGTGAAGAGGTGTCGGGCAGGCGCCATAGGGTGTCTGTCTCTTCCCGTGCCTCCGGGAGCCCGGGCTGGGAAATGTAATCGGTAATTTTGTTATCGCTCTCCGCTGGAACGTGGGGAGGGGCGTCTGTCATCTCCCCGGCTGTGACGGGAAGTTTTTTACCGGGAGCACAGGAAAACCAGGAGACAGCGATGGTTCCGATAAGGGCAGAGATCGTACAGCGTTTGGCGTTCATCTGAGTTTATGTAAAAAAGAATGGTGGCCAGAAGGCAGTAAAAAGAAAGATATAAAATCTGCCTGGAATTTCCGTTAAGAGAGACCGGGACAGGCACTGGGATTCATTGCCGGGAATTTACTGTTTCCTTTCTGTAAATACCCTCCTGTTGACCTGTCATTTCGGCAGTTGGCATTTGTTGCCAGTTTCTTCGAGTTCTTGTTATATTGGGCCCACTTTTTCGAAAAAAAAAGCAATAAACACTTAAAAGGAGAGAGAAAAAATATGGCAATCAAAATTGGTATCAACGGATTCGGCCGGATTGGCCGTTTGGTGTTCAGGGCAGCTGTTGCAAATGACAAGGTGGAAGTAGTAGGAATTAACGATTTGCTGGATGCGGATTATCTCGCTTACATGCTTAAATATGACTCTACTCACGGACTGTTCAGCGGTCAAGTGGAAGCCTCAGAAGGAAAACTTATTGTTAATGGCAAAGAAATCCGGGTTACCTCGGAAAAGAATCCTGCTGATCTCAAGTGGGATGCGGTGGGCGCGGAATATGTGGTTGAATCCACAGGCCTGTTTCTATCCCGGGACAAATCCGAAGCCCATTTAAAAGCCGGCGCCAAAAGAGTGGTCCTCTCAGCTCCCTCAAAAGACGCCACGCCTATGTTTGTGATGGGAGTAAACCATAAGAATTACACAGCCGACATGGATATCGTTTCCAACGCTTCCTGTACGACCAACTGCCTGGCTCCCATGGCGAAAGTCCTCAATGATAATTGGGGTATTGTCGAGGGATTGATGACAACCATTCACGGGGTCACTGCCACTCAGAAGACCGTAGATGCTCCCAGCCCTAAAAAATGGAGAAGCGGACGCGGTGCATTCCAGAATATTATACCCTCATCCACCGGTGCCGCAAAGGCCGTGGGCAAAGTGATTCCCGAACTGAACGGCAAACTCACCGGCATGGCATTCCGTGTTCCTACCCCGGATGTTTCTGTTGTGGATCTCACCTGCCGTCTGGAAAAGGCCTGCAGCTATGATGACATCAAGGCAGCCATGAAGACGGCCTCAGAAGGAGATCTGAAAGGCATCTTGGGATATACCGAGGATGAAGTCGTTTCCATGGACTTCAGGACTGATGCCAGGACCTCTATTTTTGACGCTGGCGCTGGTATTGCATTAAATGAAAATTTTGTAAAAGTTATTTCCTGGTATGACAATGAATGGGGTTATTCAAATAAGGTTATCGACCTCATTCTGCATATGTCTACCGTGAATTAGATTACATCAAAAGTTCAGAAGTCTGAGGTAAGAGGAGTCAGGAGTCAGTAATCAGTTGTCAGTTTGATATACTATCTGACTCCTGATCCCTGACCACTGACTCCTCAAGTGTATTTAACAACATAGAGGTCAACTATGGCGAAGCTTTTTATTGAGGACCTGGAATTAAGAGGAAAAAAAGTAATTACCCGGGTGGACTTTAATGTCCCGCTAGAAGGCGGAAAGGTTGATAATGACAAACGGCTGAGGGCCTCATTGCCCACCATCAAGTACCTGATGGATCAGGGCGCGAAGATCATCCTCATGTCCCACTTGGGAAGGCCCAAGGGGCAGGTCGTGGAAGAAATGCGCATGGCGCCGGTTGCCGAGGCGCTGGGAGCCCTTTTAGGCCGGGAAGTAAAAAACACTACCGACTGTGTGGGTGAAGAGGTCAAAACGGTTGTGGGCTCCCTTGGGGAAGGTGAAATTCTTCTTCTGGAAAACCTGAGATTTCATAAAGCTGAGACAGAAAATGATCCCGGATTTGCTCAGGATTTGGCTTCTCTGGCAGATATTTATATTAATGACGCTTTTGGTACTGCGCACCGGGCCCATGCCTCCACAGAGGGGATCACCAGGTTTTTTTCCCAATGCGCATGCGGGTATCTGATTAAAAAGGAAATTGAATTTTTAGGGGAAGCGCTCAACGATCCGCAAAAGCCCTTTGTGGCAATTATTGGGGGAGCGAAGATCTCTGGAAAAATAGATGTGATGGAAGCTTTGCTAGCAAAGGTAGACACCCTCCTTATCGGAGGGGGTATGGCTTACACGTTCTCGAAAGCGCAGGGATTGGAAATCGGGAAGTCCCTTTTCGAACCTGACAAGCTCGAGCTGGCTGGAAAACTATTGGAACGAAGTGGCGGCAAGATCAGGTTGCCGGTGGATTCCGTGGTGACGGATGAACTGGATGTAAAGGGACGAACGGTTGGCTCACTGGAAACGGTTCCTCAGGACCAGATACCCGCCGGGGCATATGCGGTTGATATAGGTCCTCAAACTATTGAACAGTTTTCCGGTGTCATTGAGCAGGCAAAAACACTGGTGTGGAATGGTCCCATGGGCGTTTTTGAGATAGGCGAGACAGCCAAGGGAACTTATGAAATAGCCAATGCCCTGGTTCGGGCCACAGCACAAGGCGCGGCATCCATAATCGGAGGAGGGGACTCCGCTTCCGCCATAGAAAAAGGCGGCCTGGCCGATAAGGTAACCCATGTTTCCACGGGAGGCGGAGCGTCCCTGGAATTCCTGGAAGGGAAAAAGTTGCCAGGGATAGAGGCATTGACGGAAAAATGAGGATTCATGGCAATTTTATTGGAGTATTGGAGTATTGGAGTAATGGGTTTAAAAGTTTGTCCGCCTCCGGCGGAATGTTATTATAAAACGCACCGAAGGTGCCATTATTTCTAGCGCAGTACTCCAATACTCCAGTACTCCAGGGCTTAATTACCTACATGTTTTGCTGGAGAACCATAATCGATAAGGAGAAATAACATGAGACGCAAAATAATTGCCGGAAACTGGAAGATGAATAAAGCCATAGCAGACGCTGGAGCGTTAGCTTCTGAAATCACCCAAAAAGCGGGTTCATTGACCGGGCCTGAAATCGTCCTGTGTCCCACTAATCTGGCTGTTTCAAAAGTGGCTGAAACCGTTAAAGGCACAAATTGCATACTGGGCGCCCAGGATGTCCACTGGGAGGATGACGGCGCTTATACGGGGAAAGTATCCGCTTCGATGCTGAAGGACGCCGGTGTGGAATATGTAATTATCGGCCATTCAGAACAGCGTCAGTACTTCCATGAGACCGATGAGACCGTGAACCGGAAGGTTAAAAAAGCCCTGGAAACAGGCTTGAAACCCATTGTCTGCGTGGGTGAAACCCTGGAAGAGCGGGAAGGTGGAAAGACAGAAGGAGTTGTGGAAACACAGGTAAAAGGAGCATACGCGGGAATTTCTGAAGAAGACGCGGCCAAAACGGTCATTGCTTATGAACCAGTATGGGCTATCGGTACCGGGAAAACCGCGACTACTGAGCAGGCCCAGGAAGTTCACGCCTTTATCCGGGGTCTTTTAGCCCAATTGTACAGCCAGGGCACAGCAGATGGCATCAGGATTCAATACGGCGGAAGCATGAAACCGGATAATGCCGCCGAGCTTCTGAGCCAGCCTGACGTGGACGGAGGCTTAATAGGCGGCGCCGCCTTGAAAGCAGACAGTTTTATAGGTATTATTGAGGCTGCATAAGTCCTTAAAATTCAAGGCCATGGATTATTTAACCTTTTTATATCCCTTTTTCCTGATTGTTCATGTATGCATTTGCCTTTTCCTCATCCTTTTAGTGCTGATACAGAGTGACAAAGGAGGAGGACTGGCCGGCGCTTTTGGAGGCATAGGCGGGGGAGCCGCGTTCACGGGGGCGTCTGCCGCCAACATTATCACGAAAATCACTCAGGGGACCGCAATAGTTTCTTTCATTGTGATTCTCATGCTCAATGCCCTGTCAGTAAAAAAAAGCGGTACAAGAGAAGTCCAGTCTGATTTAAAGAGCTCTAATCTGTCCAGTGTTATTCCCCAAGGTTACGGGGCAGGCACGGATGCCGGTTCTTCCCAACAGGCCATTCCGGGCGTCCAGCAGGCTCCTGAAAGCAATGAAAAACCCTCAGAGGAAACTGATACCAAATAGTTGCGTTTGACAAAAAAAGCGGTCGTGGTGGAATTGGTAGACGCGCTAGCTTGAGGGGCTAGTGGGAGCAGTCCCGTGCCGGTTCAAGTCCGGCCGACCGCATTTCCTCTCCTTCTCCCATCCCCTCAAAGTATGGCAGCAGGTAATTGGGAGTTAAATTGTTCCACTGTTGTTCATGCGATATGGGGGATAATCGTTTCCTGCAGCGTTGTTTAGCCTGGTAAACATTACATTTTTATATTATCTGTAAACAGCTTGATAATTGAAAACGGCAGTAATGAACAGCAGAGCAAATATTCTATCCCGGCGCGCAGGATGGTCGTGTTTTTTTATATGTGCGTTGCTATCCATAGCATATGACGCGGCGGAAGTCAGGGAACGATGGCAGATTTACGACAGTGATAAATTCCCCGACAACAACATAAACGCCATGGCCCTGGATTCCGCCGGTAATATATGGTTCGGCACCAATAACGGCCTGGCCCGGATGACAGCTTCGGAAACCTGGGACACCTTTGATGGGGACAACACCGGAGGGGGCCTGTCCGGCAATAAAATCACATTCCTGGAAGTGGATGAGTTCGGGGACATGTGGATAGGAACGGATAAGGGACTTTCACTGTATTCCAACGGGGATTGGCAGAGCTTTACCGTGGAAAATACCAGTGGCGGGCTTCCTCATAATTCCGTGCTGTCTATCGCCTTTGATGATAACAATGATAAATGGATAGGGACGGAAAACGGCTTTGCCCACTTAAAGGGATCTATCTGGACCACGTATTCAGGTGATAAAATAATAGGGCTTATCCCTGATTATAAAATATACGCCATTGCCTGGGCGGAGGGCAACCTGATCTGGCTCGGTACCGTAACCGGGCTTATTAAATTCAACGGATCTTCCTATGCCATGCATACTAAAGCCAACACTTCGGGCGGACTGCCCAATGATTATATCACGGAGATAAAAATCGACAAACAGGGTATTCTATGGGCCGGTACTCAGGAAGGCCTGGCCTCATTTAAGGACAACACCTGGAAGACCTATCTTCCCGAGACCCAGAAGGAAATATGCGGCAAGGTTGTCTATACCATTACCCGGGGAAAAGGAGACAATGTCTGGTTCGGGTTTAAAGGAGGCGCCTGCAGATATTCCCGGGGTGTATGGAAGGCCTATGACCAGCTGGGAATTGCCAAAACATACGACCGCGAGCACGGGCCACCGAGTTACCAGGTACTTTCTATCCTGGACAATGAAAATGGTGAAATCTGGTTCGGGACCCGCGGGGGCGTTTGTAAGATTATCCCGATTATCGGGAAGTGATCACACGGTCATTGCTGTAAAATATTTGCGTTCTTTCGTCATTTCGAGCTTGTCGAGAAATCAACAAAGAAGCCGGGAACATACATTGCCCGCACTGTCATTCCGGCGAATGCCAGAATTTTGCCACCATTAATTCAGGCCGAAGGTTGCTATGGTAAGACGCTGGCTCGGGGGCCGGTGTGACAGAATATGGCATTTCTTATTCGGCTATGTTGACTTCTCGACTTCGTCCCGCCAAAGGCGGGACTGCGCTCGAAGTGACGGAAAGCAGTCTGAAATTTGAAAACTAAGCGATACTTACCGCACACCGAAAAAATTATAATTGGCCTTCTGGCCGTTGTTCAAAGTGCCGGTGCCGCGGAAGTAAATAACTTCCCCCCCCCCATGAATTTTTTCACCGCCCATTTGGTGACCCCCTTGAATTCATTCAACACAGACAGGTGCTGGAGGTCTTTGCTGTGTTTAAAAGAGACGGTCTGCAGGCCGTAGGTTATTTCCATATCTGTTGGGACTTTGATTTTCCGTGTTTTTTTGGCTGTGTTAATCTTAATGGCCTTGGGTCTGATGAGGGTAAGGTTCCCTTCTTTTTCCACCAGTCCGAATCCCAGCCACCCGGACCCGTATTTGCTGGTGGCCTGCAGCAGATATCCAATATTGATTTCCGCGCCCGTACTATGATAACGGTAGCCCGTACGGGCGATTTTTGGGCCCATGTTGGTCTGGAAGGTATGATCCATGTATCCAAGCCCTGAGACCTTAACCGTATCCGTATTGATGATTATGGTCCCATCTACCTTCGCCCTCGGGATATGGATGAACACGCCTACCTTTTCACTGCCCAGTTTGAACACTCCATCTCCCCAGGTCATGCCCGGGACAATGTCTGTAAACCTGAGATCAATAAAGTAAAAGATGTCTTTCTTTTTGGTTTTGAAATAAACCTGATGCTCACCCGGAAGCGCGCCCTTAAACCATATGTTTTCATGCACGTTCAACTGCTGCTTGTCATCGGAAAATTTGAACTTGGCCCTGGGGTATTCCCTGGCCACGGTATAGGTCTTTCCCTTGAACCCGATGATGGACAAGTCCGACCCGCACACGGGACTTTTGAGCTTGCCCAGATCGGCGCGGGAATAGTTGAGGATGACCTGCATGTTTCCATTCAGGCTAAAGTGATAGGTCCAGAATTCGTTATAGGTTTTGCTTTTTTGCGGGTGGTCCTTCAGGTCTTTATACTGGGTGAGGCGCCCCTGGCCGGAAGGATATACTATTTTTGTTTTAGCGGACGCGCTAATGCAAATGCCTGAAAAAACGATAAGGCATAGGGGTATATTTAAAACCATAGCAGTAAATTACTTAATTTCCGGTCTATTCGCTAATGTGTGCTTGTTCAACCAGGCCCATAATTTCCGGCCAGATGTCCTTTACCCACCACCATTTCATAATACCGGTTATATGCATGACTACTGTCAGCGTGCAGAGGAGCAGGAAGCCGGTGAGGAAGGTGGAAAAAACGCGACCGTACAATTTCAAATCGCTCTGGTACCAGCGAAATTCTATCCCGAGACGGTACAGGAAACTTCCGAACAGGGCAAAGGGAATGAGGTTCCAATAGGGTTGTAAAGGATCTTTTATCAGGAATCCAATGCTCAGGGTCAGGGAGCCAAACAGGGGGAAGAAATAAGGTGAAAGCGCTACCAGGACGTTCTGTCTTTTCAGCCGGACCTCTCCTCCTGCCTCCAGGGTGGCAAACAGGGAGATGGGAGGGGACAGGGTGAGATAACCGAACAGGGCATGGGTAAGTTCGTGCTCCAGGGTGTCAATAAATTCCAGGGGATTTGCATAACCCTTGAGTTTGCAGAAATAATGCAGGCCTGTCCTGCTTCCAAGTCCAAACACCAAAGACAGCAGAAAGGGGTGAGTTAAGAGAGCGAGAGATACGCCGTTGTCTTCAACCGGGATTTGTGACAGGAGAACTTTACAGGAAAGAAAGAGGATGACGGCCAGTAGAGGAATGAGCAGTATTCTGCAGCAGAGAAGAACCGTCCGGAGCATGTCAGGGCAAGGGATTTTGTGTGCTTTAGTGGGAAAATAAATTTTGTTATATTGCCGCAGGAAATTATGTAGGATCAACTTTTAATTTAGACCAAAAGGAGCACTTATGGCCACAATCAAAAAAGTAATCGGCAGGCAGATTCTGGATTCCCGGGGAAACCCCACTGTAGAAGTGGATGTGATCTTAAAAAACGGTATCATGGGAAGAGCCGCTGTGCCCTCCGGGGCTTCCACAGGAGAGCATGAGGCTTGTGAGCTAAGAGACGGAGACAAGAAAATCTATCTCGGCAAAGGCGTGCTCAATGCGGTACGGAATGTGAACGGTCCGCTGGCAAAACTTCTCAAAGGGAAAAATCCCTGCGCTCAGGTGTCTCTCGACAACGCCATGATTAAGCTTGACGGCACCAAGAACAAAACCAAGTTGGGAGCTAATGCGATTCTGGGATGCTCCATGGCAATTGCCCGGGCCGCCGCCCAGGCCAGAAAGAAACCGCTCTACGCTTACCTGGCCAAACTGGCCGGGAACAAGTCCATGCAACTGCCGCTACCCATGTGCAACATTTTAAACGGCGGGGCCCATTCTGATGCTCCGGTTGACATCCAGGAGTTTATGGTGGCGCCGGTTGGCGCCACTAGTTTCAGGCAGGGACTGCGCATGGCCACGGAAGTTTTCCATGCCCTTAAAAGTATTTTGAAGAAAAGGAAATTGTCGACGGCTGTGGGAGATGAAGGAGGATTCGCGCCCAATGTCAGAAGCACCATTGACGCTCTCAACTGCATCATGCAGGCCATAAAAGCTGCCGGATACAGGCCGGGAACCCAGGTCAAGATAGCCCTTGACGCTGCGGCCTCGGAGTTCTTCGATAAAAAATACACCAGGTATGTGTTTAAGAAATCAAGCGGCAAGGCTTTCACCAGCATTCAGATGATCCGCTTTTACGCTGACCTGAAAAAGAAATATCCCATCTACTCCATAGAGGACGGTCTGGATGAAAATGATTGGGACGGATGGCAGGAGCTTACAAAAAAAATAGGCAGGAACACTCAGATTGTAGGTGATGATCTCTTTGTCACCAATCCTCAAATTTTAAAAAGAGGAATTGATTCCAGGTCAGCCAACGCGATTCTCATAAAGGTAAACCAGATAGGATCCCTGACCGAGACGCTTACGGCCATCAAGATGGCCCAGAAAGCCGGTTTCGGAACTATCATTTCTCACCGTTCCGGCGAGACAGAGGACTCGTTTATCTCTGACCTGGCGGTGGCCACCGCGGCGGGGCAGATAAAAACCGGATCATTGAGCAGGACCGACAGGGTATGCAAATACAACCAGCTTCTGCGCATTGAAGAGGAGTTGGGCAGGAAGGCCAAGTGGAAGAAGGGAAGGTTTTAAGTGTTTGAGTAATCAGGAGTCAGTTTGGTACGTATACTATCTTACACCTGACCACCACTGACCTCTGATTTCTGATCCTTAATCCACTTCAAAAAAACGGTCGTCAGTTCCGCCCGGTCCAACGATAAAACGGATCCATCTTCCGCACTTGGGACAGCAGGCTCGATAGTCCTTTGTCCTCTTGTTCAAGTATGCCCTGCCGTAAAAATTGCAGCAGGTGAAACTCACCCCTATCCATTTTCTCGGTTCGGGCTTTTTCTCCATGGATATAAAGTTATTTCTTTTTTTCGCCGGATGTAAAAAGCGCTTCAGGATTGCAGCATGCTTTTGGCTGCATCAACGATTTTCGCCTCGTTCAGACCGTGGAGATCATACAGATGGTCGGCGACATATCCCGATTGACCGAAGCGATTATCGATACCCAGGGATTTAAGGGTCAGGGGAATGTTCTCCCGGGTCAGGGCATGGCAAAGAAGGGATCCCATGCCTCCGGTAATCTGATGATCTTCTATGGTGACTAGCCGGCCGCCGCATGCATTAACCCACTTGCCTATGGTTTCTGTGTCCGGGCGGTTTATAAACGCGTTGTTGATGACAGCGGCCTGTATGCCGTTGCCGCTAAGCAGGTTTCCGGCTTCAATGGCTTTTCCCACCATGGGACCTGTGGCAACAATGGCGACATCATTTCCTTCCCGGAGGACCTGGGCTTTTCCCCATTCATATCTGGCGTTTTCCTGCAGGCTTGGCGGATATGATTCCCTCCCTATGAAAAGGATAATGGAGTCGGCGTGTTTGCCGGACTTGCGCGTTTCAGCGATGTATCTGATGGCCTCGTAGGTATAAGCTTCGGCCTCGTCTGCGCAGGAACAACACACAACTTGCGTGTGGGGAATAGAGCTCACAGCGGCGAAATAATCTGTGGGCTGGTGTGATGCGCCGTCAGCGGCGTCCTGGAGCCCGGTATGGGAAAAAATACCAATAACAGGAGCCTGTGAGAGCTGCGCCATAGTCAGAGGCAGGCTGCCTTTGGTAACCCCGAAGCGCGCGAAGGTGTCGACAATGGGAATGAAACCGGCCAGGGAAAACCCGACACCGGTGCTTATCATATTGGATTCCGCCACACCGACCTCTAAGAACCTGTCCGGGAAGGCCTTTTGAAATCCGGCAATGCCCGTTGAGCCCTGCAGGTCGGCAGATATGGAGAAGACCGGATACCCTTCTTCAGCAGCGCGGATAGCGGCTTTGCTTATGCCTGTCTGGACTTTGGTTTTTTTAACCGTCTTAGCTGCACCAGATGGGGCGCTTTCCGCTGGGGCTGCCAGTGAATCGGCCCAGTCCCGGAATTCCTGAGGAGGATTGTCGTGGAAAATCTCCTGCACGAAGCTGACAAGTTCCGGACCGGTTTTTTTCAAGGGGAAGCCATGCCCGCCGTCAGGCCTTTCTTCAGTGGATTTGACCCCATACCCTTTGACAGTTTTCATCACCAGGCACACCGGTTTCCGGGGATTTGAACGGGCATCCGCGATTCCCTTTTCAACGGCGTTGTAAACGGTCTGCAGGTCATTGCCTTCTTCAATAACCGTAGTGTCCCAGCCAAGGGCAGCCATGGCCTGTAACGACGGATTCATACTGAAACTGTCCTCATCGATACGGCCGGAGAGCTTGGCGTTGTTATCTGAGATCACCAGGACAAAGGGATTCATCTGGGCTTTGGCGGCAAACCCCGGAATTGCGGAAAAGGCCTCTTTAGCTTCGCCTTCCATGCAGGCCCCGTCAGAAATGGTGCAGATAGTCACTCTATCGTTTCCCAGCAACCTGTCCGCCAGGCAGAGCCCCTGGGCCTGGGGTATTCCTGACCCCAGGGGCCCGTTGCTCACCAGCACGCCGCATGTTGGCCAGCCGTATGCAGGGTATGGGCCCGGGAATTCCGCGGTCCTCCGCGGGATAAATTATCTCCAGTCCCGGATAAAAGAATACCCCGTCTCCGTTAATAAGGTCGCTGCCGCCCCCGTTAAAGGTAATGGGATTGCCCCAGATATTCTGTTCCCGGTTGCCGGCGCCGTCCCAGTGGCGGTTATGGTACCAGTGGTTCATCATCCAGAACCAGTAGACATCAACATCGTGTTTAAAGCTCGCCCAGGGGATCATACGCGCCTCAATGGCCGGGGCGTCATCACAGACAGCGCCGTGATAGGGCCTTCCGCCGTTGTAGGTCCACCACTGGTTTCCCTTGGCGATTTCATCTATGGCGGCCGCGATTTCATACCGCCAGGGACCGGAAGACCAGATATCCACCAGGCCGTCCATCTGGTCATTGGCGTGTTCAGCCACGAGCAGGGGCAGATCAGCGCCAGAGCCGGTGTTGCCTCTGAGCATGGTGCATGTTTCCACAGCATAATCATAGGCTTCCTGGTTGTTGGGCTCATCGATTACATAGAGGAAGGTAATGACGTCCTCAGCCGCGTTGGCGTTTACCCAGTCCATCCAGGAATTGCCCTGGGAATACGCTGTAGAAGCGACCTCCCAGGAAGCGTCTATCCCGTACAGCGAGCGAGGGAGCACCCTCATGCCTGTGTTCTCTCCCGGTCCTTCGTATCCGTTCGCCGAGGTAAAAGCGCTGCCGTCAAACAGGTCTCCACGGGCCTCTGCAGTTCCCTCATCATAAGCAACACTTAGTTCGACCCGGTAGCGGTGGGCCATGCGATGGAACTCGTCCTCATAATCACCGCCCATCCGGGTAGGCATCTGCTCCGGTTCCCAATATCCCCACATGGGCATGCTGTTTTCATCCGGCAGGGTAAAATCAAAGACTTCCAGCTGCACAGGCAGAAGTTGCTGTGAACCGTCGGCATCTATGGTGACGTTACCGGTATACATGCCCGCCGGCAGGCTTTTTCCGATATAGATATCGATCCAGATAGACTGGTTCTGATTGCTCGAGACTTCCAGGGGAAAGCCTCCCCGGCCCTGGGTGGCGTTCTCCGGCACCAGCTGCACCGGTTTCCAGCCCGTCTGATCATCAGGGTCTGAATTGCCGTTGGAATGCAGGACCCAGGACGCGGTGGTCGGCTGGGTGATATTCATGTAATTCACCGAAAAAAGATGAATGGGCCTTCCCACGTAATTGGATGGGTCGGCAACCGGCGGAGCATATACTATGCTCGCCCCTCCTCCTGAGTGCGTCAATTGCGGCAGAGACGCGGAAAGGCTGGAAATTCCGCTTCCATCCGCCTGAACCATGACCTGAAACCCGACTATCTCGTTTTTTGCCCCGAAAATACTGGCAGTCGTCCCGTCCCAGATGTAATTGGATGTCTTGTAAGGACTATTAGTGCCGTCCCTCTCTATATTCTGGCTTTCATGCAGGGCCCAGACGGCACTGACTCCCGCTTCGGCAATTACAGCCCCAAAAATCATTAACCCCAAAAGAATCTTGGTAACCTTAATTTTATCTATTATCATATCAAAATGGACGTTAAACAGCTTAATATGTCATGTTTGCGCGTCCCCCGTTTTATTTAGAATCCCAAAAGATATTTTATTTTGATTCGATTTTCAATGGACCTATAACCCTCTTCAACTCTTCAATCTTCTCCTCAGGCGGCTTATTTTCCGTTGCTGTGATTCCTTGAATTTGCCTGAAAATCATGGAATATTTTCTGGCCACCTGGTTGCAAGCGGTTACCAACTCTCCCATGTCATCTTTTTTCCTTACGGTGACTTCATAATTAAAATTCCCTGCAAACAGGTTCTCCGACCACTTCCTGATTTTAAAAATCGGCAGCGCGATTTTTCTGGAGGAATAGAGGCTTATGTTTAATCCAATAATGATCGAAGCGAGCGCCGAAGGCAGAAAACTCGGAATGATCAAGCTCCATATATTGTGCCGGATTAAATCAGCATTCATGTCTTCGGTCATGTAATAAAAATATCCGGTCTTGAACTTCAGGTGGTAAACAACCACCACGGTCAACAAGACCGCCAGGGTTATCAAGAAAACCGAGCCCATGATCCGGATGATATACCTCCACTGAATCCGGGACATGATAAAAAAATGTTTGACCGGATATCGTTTGTGTTCTTCTTCCATAGCAGTCCTCTTTATTTTTCCCGGTTAACCAGCAGTGTAGTTATGAGGTGCAGGGTGTATGCCAGAGGTGTCCAACCCAGGCTGTCATTCCGGGTGGGACCCGGAATCTTTCCAAGACAGTCTCGGCAGAAATTCACCAAGGTAAGACGCCGGGCCGGGGCCCGGCGTGACACATTATAGCGATAATTTAATATCCTCACAACTCTTCACACCCTACTCCTCAATCATCAATCATCAAACAGGCCTATGGCAGGGTCCTGCCCAGGTATTCCTGCTGCATCTCTATCAATGCTGAGCAGCCTTTTTCCGCCAGGTCCAGCAACTTGTCCAACATATCGCGACTGTAAGTCGCCTCCTCTCCGGTTCCCTGCACTTCCACAAATTCTCCTTTATGGGTCATCACGATGTTCATATCCACCTGGGCCGCCACATCCTCCTCATAACACAAATCCAGTACAGGCCGGTCGTCTAAAACACCAACGCTGGTGGCGGCCAGCCAGTGTCTGAGGACAGGCTTTCCCGCATCCTTGTCCCTGTTAATCTTCCTTAACGCCTTTACCAGAGCCATAAATCCCCCGACAATCGAGGCCGTGCGTGTTCCCCCGTCAGCCTCCAGCACATCACAGTCAACCGTCACCGTTCTTTCACCGAGAGCGGACAAATCACAGACCCCTCTCAGGGAGCGGCCAATCAACCTCTGAATTTCCTGTGTTCTGCCGG
>JBHPJW010000139.1:0-4511 GCA_042567505.1 Fibrobacterota bacterium | reverse complement strand
CAAAGTATCTGCCGGCCAACTGGAGCAGGTCCCGGTTGAGAAGCCGGTTTCAGGGAGCAAATCAGGGGATGCTGGGAAAAAACCGAAAAAAGATAAAGTGCAAGAAAGCACTCCTCCTAAAGGCAAACTAAAAGCCTTGGAAGCAGAAAAGAAAACCAGGAAGGAGGATAAGGAAAAATCGCAGCAAACGGCAAAAAAAACGGTGAAAAAAGAATATAATGAGGAGTCTTTCTTAGATGCAGTTAAAGCATATGAAAAAAAAGAAATTGATAAGGCGATTAAGAAAATAAAGACCTGTATTAAACAACATCCAGGTCACCCAGGAGCCTATTACTATGCGGGTATCATCAGGTATGAAAAAGGAGAGTATGATAAGGCTCTTATTAATTTTAAGAAAGGACTTGCCTATCCCGGGAAAGGATATAATGGACATTTGTACCGGGGAAAAATTTTTCAGAAACTCAAAAAACCGGATAAGGCTCTTCGGGAGTATAAGGAGTATGTCAAGCTGACTAAATCTGAAGCTGAAAAACAGGAAGCCCTTGAATATATCAAGCAACTTTCCGGCAAAAGGATTCCGCAAACCGGAAAAGGGAAAATAAAGAACGCCGTAGAGAGAAAAGCCTCCGGGGCTGCAGTTTATTTTTATCCCGATTTTTTTCGGTTTTTTATTCCGGATACGGCATCTCCCGGGGCTGAAGGCCTCAAGGATGCTGTGGATCATTTTTCAAGAAACATATTGGAACAGTCAATCAGTATTCTCAAACATGTCGTATTGGAGTATGGAGGGGATGAAGTTTCCAGATTCGCTTCACTTAACCTGGCAACAGTTTACCTGAAATTAGGGCTGTATGAAAATTCCGAAAGCCAGGTCCGGGAATTTCTTCGAATGGACCACAGGACGGAATTTACCGGGCAGGCAAAATTTATTTTGGCACGAAGTCTGATGGGACTTCATAAGTGGGATGAAGCGGAAGAAATACTAAAAGACATAAAACCGGATGAAAAATATGGACCATCACGGAGGAACCTTGAGCTTGGTCTGGCTGAGGTTTACGCGGGAAAAGGCAACATTAACAAAGCAATTTCCAGTCTAAAAGGCGCCTATAACGCGGTTAAAGGGGCCCGGGAGAAGGCCGCGCTGGATTATGAAATGGCAAAATTACATATCATGCTGAAGCAGCATTCCAAGGCCGTTTCACGATTAGAAAAAGTCGCGGAAATTTGTGCGGATTCCGCCTTCCCAAAGTTGTGCTCTGAAACTCTTATTCAAATTGCCGATCTGTTGTATAAGCAGAAGAAATGGGACTCAGCGCTGAATAAATACAGAGAGTTCACAGAGAAGTTCCCGGGACATAATGATGCCTCATGGTGCTATTACCAGACTGCCAATATATATAAAACCAAGAAACAATATAAAACCGCACTTGATAATTACAGGATAGTCATTGAGAGGTTTCCGGAAAGTTATTGGTCAACCCAGGCCAAATGGAAACAGGATGATGCTGTTTGGCAAAATGAATATAAAGAGGTCTTTGATTGATTTATGGAACCTAAAGTCCAGGAACAGTTCCTTGAACTTCTCAAAAACCATCGGCGCACCTTTTCTGAATTACGGGCCCTGCAAGGGCGCATTGAAAAAACGTTAAAAAAAATGGACCTAAAAGAGATAACTTCTTGTCGTGAAAAAGAAGAAGTATTAAGTGAAAGGCTCCGGTCAGAGAAGATGGACCTTGGTCCTTTTTTGGAGCAGTGGAATAAAATGAGTAAAGAACTTAAATCTGAATTGCTGCAAGGGGACCTGGGCAAGGTTCTAGCTTCCATTGAATCAATCGCAGAAGAAATAAATAATTCCCATCAATCCATGTTTGGATGCGATCCGGACCTGCAGGGCGCCCCGGAATCACCGCCAAAGCAACACAGCACCATATCAGATATCATAAATTTGTACCGATAGTCCTCCGGTAACGACATCAGAATTCGAAACGCGTTCTTCTGCAACACCTCAAACAGTAGATTCCCCGCAATATAAATAAAACGGGTGATTTCTGCTTAACCAGAATGCCCGCAGCTGTTTGGTTTTATGCCGGGTAAGGTAATGATATGGAACTGGAATGTGGCAGAGGATGGTAAAGTCTGCATAGCGTATGGTTATTTCTAGTGTTAGGATAGGGGGAATTTTTATTTTAGTTTCAAAGATAAAACCATCTTATCATGCATCTAAAAGATTTTACAAACCTGTCTGAAGACACTCAGATAAAAATGAACCAGGTATTTGATTGGTTCAATTCCAATGTGTCCCGGCTGGAGTCAGCTTATAAGGACATTGGCCTGAAATTCGACCAGATCAGCCAGGAACTGGAAGAAAAAAACCGGCAATTGATCCAGTCATTTGTTGATAATGAAGCCATAAAAACACAACTAAGATCTGTGCTGGAAAGCATCAATTCAGGCGTTATTATGATAAATACAAATGAGAGAATAACACTGTTTAATCCGGCGGCAGAAAAAATATACGCTTTAAAAGCAGACGACGCGCTGGGGAAACCATATTCTCAAGTGATGAACCGTAAAGATAAAGCCGCACCTTTGCATTTGATTGAAACGCTGGAAAATAAGAAAGAATTTGCCGATCAGGAAAAGTACTGGGATATTAAGGGAAAAGTGAAGCCCATCGGTTTTACCACATCGGTGGTTCGCGATCACAGGGGGAAGGTACTGGGAGCTGTGGAAATTTCTACCGATTTGACTCAAATGAAGCAGATGCAGAATCAAATTCAACATGCTAAAACTCTGGCCGCGCTGGGACAGATGGCCGCCACCGTGGCCCATGAAATTCGAAATCCCCTTGGAGCGATTGGAGGCTTTGCGGGATTGCTGGTAAGAGACCTGGACGCTCAGGATTCCAGAAGAGATCTGGTAAATAAAATCGTACAGGGAGTATCAAGCCTGAACAAAATCGTATCGAATCTACTGGTTTTTTCCCGGCCCATGGAGCTGCAGCTGCAGCATATTGATTTTATTGAATGGATAGAGGAAATCCTCAGATACTCTGAACTGGAGGTCAGTAGCTCAGAGAAAAAAATAATATTTCAGAGGCAATTCAGCTCGAAGAGCATTCCAGTCCACATCGATCCTGAAAAATTCCAGCAGGTATTGCTGAATCTCACCTTTAACGGAATTCAGGCCATCAGGCAAGAAGGTATTATTAAGATAGCAGTAGAATTGAACGCAGACAGTTTTTTAATTATATCCATTCGGGATAACGGTAAAGGCATTCCCAGTGAAAACATGGATAAGATATTCGATCCATTTTTTACCTCCAGAGAACAGGGGACAGGGTTGGGTCTGGCGATTGTAAAAAGGATTGTGGAACTACATGGCGGAACGATAACAGTTAAGAGTGAAGTCAACAGGTGGACGGAGTTTACTATTACACTGAATTCTAAAGGTAATGTAATCAATGGCTAAGATCGCGGTAATAGATGATGAATTACTGATGAGAGATCTGGTCGGCACCAGTATGTCCCGATTGGGACATAAAGTGGAATTGGCGTCTAATGGGGATGCTTTTTTACAGGCTTTCTCGGCAAATACCTTTGATGTGGTTGTAACTGATCTGAAAATGCCCGGGATCTCAGGCATAGAACTGGCAGAAGAGTTGCTAAAGCGCGAACCGGGATTGCCAATAATTCTCATGACCGCGCACGGGACCGTTGACAGTGCTGTTAAAGCCATGAAGATGGGAGTACAGGATTTTATTGAGAAGCCTTTTCAGGTAGAGACTTTAGAACACACTGTGGAGCGAACCCTTGAAATAAAAGGCCTAAAAAGGGAAAACGCACAGTTAAAAGAGAGTTTGTCCGAACGATATAAGTTTATTGGTCACAGTGATATTATTAAAGAGTTGTTGTGTGTTGTGGATGAGGTGGCAGCCTCTAAGTCCACTGTCCTGATTGTCGGAGAGTCTGGTACTGGAAAAGAACTGATAGCCCATGCCATCCATACCAAAAGCTTGCGCTACGATTCCCCGTTTATTAAAATCAACTGTGCGGCCATTCCTGAGAACCTGATTGAGAGCGAACTGTTTGGCCACGAGAAAGGCGCTTATACCGGAGCGGTCAGGACAAGAACCGGCAAGTTTGAAGACGCCAGCGGGGGCACTATTCTGCTTGATGAAGTCGGGGAGATGCCTGTTCAAATTCAATCCAAGCTGTTACGAGTATTACAGGAAAAGGAGCTCACCAAGGTGGGGAGTAATGTTCCCATTCCCATTGATGTGCGGGTTATTTGTACGACAAACAGGGATCTGGAAAAAGAAATTGAAGAAGGTACATTCAGGGAAGACCTGTTTTACCGGCTTAATGTGATTCCTCTTGAGGTGCCGTCTCTACGCGACCGAAAGGAAGACATCCCGGTGTTATGTGAGCACTTTGTGAAAAAATATAATAAGGAAAACGGATTCAGTGTTCCTGGGATAAGTAAGGAAGCGATAATAAAACTCCAGGAAC
>JBHPJW010000138.1:0-4517 GCA_042567505.1 Fibrobacterota bacterium | reverse complement strand
TAGACCCCGAAGGGTTTGTTCATTTTATAGGCTAGTATGCCTCCCCAGAGCATGGGAATATGAAAAAGCAGGAACAACAGCACCTGCCAGTTTCTTCCGGTATAGGGGGGCATGAATTCCATCTGTTTGGGGAATCTCACGCTGAAACGCACAACCTCCGGTTCATCCGTGTCCAGGACAAACTCGGCCTTTCCCTTGTACTTGCCGTCAACAATCCTGGACTCTCCCACCTTCCAGGGCAGGTACTGGGCCAGCATGTAACCTCCGTATCCCATGTGTGGATGGGATAAAATCTGGTTGGGAAGGTAGCCCCGCCTGTGCATGGCCCGTGTGAGCATGCTCTCAGAACCGTATTGTTTCCTTTCCACAAACCCCCTGAACCGCTCCCATGATTTGCGATCAAATACATTGGGTATTTCCGGATTGTTCTCATCAATCCGGATTCAAGGCCGAACGTATGGGGATATAGGCATGGGTGGAATAGCCGATAAGGGCCACAAGACAGAACCAGGTGCACAGGTATAGCCGCCTCTTTAACCCGTAGTCGTTAACTGCCATGTAGGCGACCAGCCAGAGCGCCATAATCACCACCGTAATGGTGATAAACGATCCGACCATATAAACCACGGACATCACTCCGATTCCGGTTATTATCAAAGGGAAATTGGTGCGGGTCTTCGGATCAATAAAAAGCATGAGCACGAAAATCGAGGGTATAGTCATAACAGAGTACAGATGAAAGCCTATGCCTAAAAACGCCAGGTAGCATATCATCAGCAGCATGCGCTCACCCTTGATGTTGTCCCTGTTTTCCACCCAGAGCAGGGAAAGCCATGATATCAGGGCCACCAGAAACATGGATACTCCGTATACCTCGGCCTCCACCGCGTTAAACCAGTAGGTATCGGAAAAATTCACCAGCAACGCGGCCACCAGGCCGCCCACAAAGGTGATAAACGTGCTCTTTCGGATGTTGAAGATAAGCGCCAGAAGTTTTTCAGTGAATAAGAAAATAAACATAACTCCCAGAGCGCTGCCAAGCACCGACAGCATATTCATCCTGAAGGCCACATCTTCAAAAAAGCCGAACAGCAGGATAAAGGTGCGGCCCATCAGCATGAAAAAAGGCGTCCCGGGAGGATGAGGTATTCCCATGATATTAGCGCAGGCTATAAATTCCCCGCAGTCCCAGAATGACACGGTAGGCGCCACCGTGAGCAGATACGTGATAAGGCTTATTCCAAACATTATCAAGGCAGTGACGGTCCTGGCGCCCGATTTCTGCAGCACTGTTTCCATGGTGTCCAAACCTGTTGTGACGGGCTTCTTCCGCTCAGCAATAACTTTTTTTTCTTCCGGCATGTACGTTATCCTTATCTCGTGGAAATTATAAATTCTTAAACCGTATAAATGTAATAAATCGCTTCCCTCATACCTTTCCGGATTTTCATCACCCGCTAATTTCCTTGGCCAGGGAATCCAACACTCCATTTATAAAAGCAGATGATTGCCGGGTGGAGTACTTCTCCGCCATCTGAACCGCCTCGGTAATGCTGACCGTCGCGGGAATGCTCTCCATGTATAACAACTCCGCCGCACTCAAACGCATCAGGATTTTATCAATAACCGCAATCCTTCCCAGTGACCAGTTCCTGACATGCTGTTCAATGCGCCCGTCTATTTCTGTCACATGGTTCGATACCGTATCGACCAATTCCAGCCCATAGTTCACTTCATCCGCGTCCGGACCCAGGCCGTGTGTGATGCGTGCTTTGAGGTCGAGTATATCACCCTGTCCGATTTCCAGGGCATAGAGGCACTGCAGGGCAAATTCTCTGCCCTTGCGGCGCTGGATCATGAAATTTGATCCAGGACGCTTATCATTTCAAGTGCTGACAAGGCCGCGTCCCAACCTTTATTTCCCGCTTTGGTGCCAGCTCTTTCCAGGGCCTGCTCAATGGTATCGGTAGTAAGAACCCCAAAAGAAACAGGGATGGCGGCCTGCATGGAACACTCGGCAACCCCCCTGGACACCTGTCCGGCGATGTATTCAAAATGGGGTGTCCCTCCGCGTATGACAGCGCCCAAAGCTATGACAGCATGGTGCTTTCCCGAGTCCACAAGCTTCTTGATGATCTGAGGTATCTCAAACACTCCGGGTACCCATATTACCGTAATATCGCTTTCCTTACAGCCATGGCGCTTCAGGCAGTCTTTAGCCCCTTCCAGCAGCTTGCCGGTGATAAACTCATTGAAGCGGGAGACAACCAGGGCGACCTTTTTAGATTCCGCCTGCAAATTTCCTTGGATAGTGTTCATGTCGAATTCCCCTTGTGTAAATGGTTCTGTTGCAGAAAGTAATTCAGTATTGAGTTACCTGTTGTGAGTTGTAAGAATTTTTTTTCATTAGGTTTTCATGCCCATTGCCCTATGAAAAGTGAAACGGGCACATAAGGGCAATTAATACCTCACACCCTATCAAATAGGCAGTTCATGCCCCATCTTTTCTTTCTTCGCCATCAGATATGCTCTGTTCTCATTATTCGGTTCCGTATAAATAGGTATCTGCTTCACTATGGTCAAACCGTATCCTTCCAGGCCCATCCTCTTTTTGGGGTTATTGGTCAGGAGATTGATTTTCCTCACCCCCAGGTCATAGAGAATCTGCGCTCCAATGCCATAGGTCCTCATGTCTGACTTGAATCCCAGTTTATGGTTTGCTTCCACGGTATCATAACCCTTTTCCTGCAGCTCATAGGCCTTCATCTTATTATGCAGGCCTATTCCCCTGCCTTCCTGCCTCATGTATAAGAGGACTCCGCCTTCTTTGCTTATGCGTTCCAGGGATACTTCCAGTTGTTTTCCACAGTCACACCGCAGGGAACCGAAAGCATCACCTGTCAAGCATTCAGAATGGACCCTTACCAGTGATGTCTTCTCAGAGGAAATTTTCCCGTGCACCAGAGCTAAATGCTCCTGTCCATGGATTACGTCCTTGTATGCAAAGGCCTGAAATTCTCCAAAACTGGTGGGAAGCCTGGGAGAGGCCACCAGTTTGACAAGAATTTCCGACCTGCGGCGGTAGCTTATGAGATCTGCAATTGTTATCAGTTTCAGTCCATGTCGCTTCACGAATTTCTTCAGGTCCGGCAGTCTGGCCATAGAACCATCTTCCTTTAATACTTCGCATATGACTCCCGCATCCCCGACTCCGGCCGCCTGCACTAAATCAATAGCCGCCTCGGTATGGCCAGCCCGCACCAGGACTCCTCCCTTTTTTGCCCGCAGGGGGAATATATGGCCAGGACTGATAAAATCTTCGGCTCCTTTGGCCGGATCAGATAAGGCCCTGGCCGTATTGCTGCGGTCCTGAGCGGAAATACCTGTCGTGGTCCCTTCTTTCACTTCCACGGACACGGTGAACGCGGTTTGAAGAGGAGTGTTGTTGCGCTGGACCATCATGGGCAGTTGCAGTTGCTCCACCCGTTTATCGGTGAGCGCAACACAGATGAGGCCCCTGGCGTGTACGGCTAAAAAATTGATTTTTTCAGGAGTGGAAACCTTTGCAGGAAAAATAACATCACCTTCATTTTCACGGCTTTCATCATCAATGACCACCACCATTTTGCCGTTTTTAATGTCTTCTAAAGCTTCTTCTATGGTATTAAGCATGATACCCCAATTTTTGTAATGAATCTTTTGATATACCTCTGGCGGGCAGGTAAGGATCCAGTAATTTTTCTACATACTTTCCCATCATATCAACCTCCAGGTTGAGAGAAGCGCCCGCCGCGGCAAGGGAAAGGTTGGTGTGTTCCAGTGTAATGGGAATGAGGGCGACTGTTAATTTATCATCCCTCATGGCGGCAATAGTCAGGCTGACACCGTTGAGGGCCACTGATCCCTTTTGGATGCAATACCGGACATGGCCGCCGGGAACTGTCACGGTTAATTCCCGACTACCGTTTGACTCTTTTTTAACTCTGGAAACAACGGCCTCTCCATCCACATGCCCGGTAACATAATGTCCCCCCAGTCTTGAATTCGGTTGAAGAGCCAATTCCAGGTTTATCAAATCTCCCGGCTTAAGGCCCTTCAAATTGGACTTGGAGAGTGTCTCATCTACAGCAAAAGCCCTGAAGCCACCACTGAGCAACTCGGTCACACTCAAGCATACTCCGTTACAGCAGACACTGTCGCCCACTTCCAGGTCCTTACCTATAGCATGGCAGGAAAAATCCAATTGCCTTCCCTTGCCAATGTGTGTAATCCGTACCGCTTTTCCAACTTCCTGAATTATACCGGTAAACATTTATTGTCTCTTTCGGGCCGGAGGGTTTATCTCAAGGAGTATATCCCGGCCTATATGCGAAAATTTACCAAAATTAAGGGATTTTTCCCAATTTTTTAAAATATCCCCGCTCCATTTAAGTCCGTCAGGCATGACCTTTCCGCTTATCAACAGATAAAAAATATCCCACTGGCCGGAAGAAATCCATTGTGCCATCACCTCCGCC
>JBHPJW010000137.1:0-4518 GCA_042567505.1 Fibrobacterota bacterium | reverse complement strand
CGGTATCGCTGGACCGGAAGTGCCGCATCTCTGTTAAGGAGGCCTGTGATGGTGACCGGCTGCAGGCGGGAACAGCCTATCTGGCGCCCGGGGGCAAACATTTACTGGCGGAAAATGACAACGGGGAGCATATCCTGCTGCGCACCGGGAATGGACCTCCGGAAAACGGATGCCGGCCTGCCGTAGACGTGCTGTTACGTTCCGCTGCCAAAGCTGTAAATCAACGGATGGTTGCTGTTATTTTAACCGGGATGGGCAATGACGGTACAAGGGGACTGGCCGCCCTCAAAGAGAAAGACGTGTTTGTGATCGCTCAGGATGAGGCATCTTCAGTTGTCTGGGGCATGCCTGGCAATGCTGTCAGGGAGGGGTATGTGGATGAAGTTGTTCCGCTTGATAGGATTATACCGAGTATTCTGGCGGTGGTAAAGAAGGAGCCGGGATAAGCGGATGATGATCGATATAACAGATGAGGAGTTCAACCTGCTCAAGGAGCTGCTGTGCCGGATAAGCGGCATTGACATACCTGCCAATAAGCAGTACCTGTTTAAGACGCGGCTCAGTAGTTTTTTAAGGGATAAAGGATATAAAGGCTTTTCAGAATTTTACCATGTGATGAATACTGCCCGGGACGGAGAGCTGGAAAGGACTTTTGTCCAGTCCATGACCACCCATGAAAGCAGTTTTTTCCGAGACAGAACCCCGTTCGCGCTGCTGGAGAAGAGACTTCTTCCGGAAATCTCAGCGCAGCGTTTAAAAGATGCCGTATTCATGCCCGCGCGGATCAAGATCCTTTCGGCCGGTTGCAGTTACGGGCAGGAAGCATACAGCATTGCCATGTGCGTCGCTAAATGGCGCAAGTCCCAGCAGGAAGACGGGACAATTTCCGATGTCGCCATACAGGCCACCGATATTTCCAGGCGCGTGCTGGAGCGCGCAAAAAAGGGACACTATACCGATTTGGAAATGGGAAACCATATGCCGGAGGATTTTAAAAAGGAATATTTCATCCACGGGGAAAGCCATTGGGAAATCACCGATGAAATCAGGCAGATGGTGTCCTTTTCTGAAATGAACCTTTCCGAGTCCTTTGGAAACATGGGTAAATTTGACATTATTTTCTGCCGCAATGTGATTATCTATTTCCCTATTGAATTAAAAGCGAAGATCGTAAAAGGCTTTTTTAACGCCCTCAACAAAGGCGGGGCCCTGATCCTGGGTTCGTCGGAGAACCTCTACCGCTCGCATGAGGATTTTGAGTCCTGCTCCGGGGAAGGAGCCATGTATTTTGTGCCGAGGAAATAAGATGGAGCTTATCTATGGATAGCCGGTGCAGGAGCCAATCCGTGGTCATCGGCCTGGGAAATCCCCTGTTATGCGATGACGCCATCGGGCTGCTGGTGGTGAAGGAGATGGCTTCCCGGTCCCGTTATTCCTGTTCCGGGGTGAGTTACCGGGTGAATTACTCGGGAGGGGTGGATCTGCTCTATGACCTGGCGGGTTTTGATCGCGCTATTATTGTGGATGCCGTTGATACGGGGAAACACAAACCCGGCGCCTGCTGTGAGTACCGGACTGGAGAATTGGGAGAATCCAGGCAGCCGCGCCTGGAAGGCTCACATGGAGTTAGCCTTTCCGCGGTTCTTGAGCTGGGCAGGAAACTGGAATATGAAATGCCCGGGGAAATAGTCATCTTCGGGGTAGAGGGCAGGGAATTCACGCGGTTCTCTGAGTCCCCTTCAGAGCCGGTACTAAACACAAGGGATGAAGTGATAAGCCGGATTGAAAAAAAGCTGCGCCTGTGGAACAAAAATAATACAGGTACTGACGACCCTGATTGTGGTAAAATCAGTGATACCCGAATAGCTGATAATCGGTAAAAAAGGAGACGGTATGGCAAAGGAAAAGGGGAAAACAGGTCTCTTCTTATGCAGGTGCGGAACCAACGTGGCCGGTTTCATGGACCTGGAGAACGTGGAGGACTGGGCAAAAGCGCGGGAAGAGGTGGCCTTTGTGGAATTCCATGACCTGCTCTGTTCTCCGGCCGGGAAAAAATTCGCGGAGGAGAAAATAGCGGAAGAAAAGGCGGATTATTATGTGGTGGCCGGCTGCTCGCCCAAGGCGCATGAAAAAACTTTTCAGCAGGCGGCGGCCGGCGCCGGCGCCAACATGGCCAAGGTGCACATGGCAAACATCCGGGAACAGTGCGGATGGGTGACCAGTGATAAAGCAGAAGCTACTGAAAAAGCCAAATCGTTGATTCACGCCGCGTTTAGGAGAGTGGCCTATCACCAGGACCTTGAGCCGAACCAGATTGAATGCCTGACCGATATCGTGGTAATAGGCGGCGGCCTGGCGGGCATGGAGGCGGCCATAATGGCCGCCAGGGCCGGGAGAAAGGTCACCATTATTGACAGGGAGATTTCCCTGGGCGGGCAGATAATCCAGGTGGAGGAAGTGGCGCCCAATATGGAATGCGCGCCCTGCCTGCTGGCGCCCCGGCTTTCTGAGATAAAGGACCATGAGAACATCACGGTTGTCTCCAATGCGGAGGTAACGGACGTGCTGGGTTTCTTCGGCAATTTCACGGTGAAGGCCAAAAAGAAAGCGCGTTACGTAAACGAGACCTGCATAGGTTGCGAGGAGTGCTTTGCCGCTTGCCCGGTTTCTGTAAAAAGCGATTTTCATCTGGGACTGGGGGAAAGAAAAGCGATCCATACCCTGTTTCCCGGCTCTGTGCCGGCCATGGCGGTGATTGACAAGAAGAATTGCACGTACTTCAAAGACAGTTCATGTGACGCTTGTGTGAAAGCCTGCCCTTTCCAGTCCATTGATTTTGAGGAAAAAGACCAGGAGTTGGAAATACAGGCGGGAAGCGTTATCATAGCCACCGGATACGGCATGGTCGATCCGGCCGTGCTTGAGCCGTTGGGATACGGAAGTATTGAAAACGTATACCTGATGGGTGAGTTTGAGCGCTTGAGCAGTTCCAACGGACCCACGGGCGGGGAAATCAAGTTGAGGAACGGGGGAAAACCCCGGTCTGCGGCCATTATCCACTGTGCCGGTTCTCTCAGCGAGAAAGGGCTGCCCTACTGTTCGGGGACCTGCTGCGTGCTGGCAGACAAGGCGGGCGCGTTGCTCCGGCACCAGAACCCCGACATGGAGGTCTATAATATCCACGGTCCCCTGGTCTATTCAGACCCGGAGGAACAGGCCTTCCACCATAAGCAGGTGGAAGCGGGCAGCCGTTATGTCGGGACAGACGACCTCGCCTCAATTGTGGTGAAGGCCCTTGACGGCGGTATTGAAATCAGCGGCGGCGGCATGGAGGCCGTAACCGTGGACATGGTGGTATTATCCACAGGCATGGCGCCGGCCCCGGGAGCGGAGGCGCTGGCGGAGATGCTCAACATCGAGCGGGACGCCCGTGGTTTTTTTAAAGCCGACCATGCCATTTTGCATGCCACCGGCTCCACCCTGGACGGCATTAACCTGGCGGGCTGCTGCGCCTCCCCCTGTAACGCGGCCGCGTCGGTGACCAGAGCACAGGCCGCCGCCGGGGACGCCCTGTCCCGGCTTATCCCGGGCAGGAAAATAGACCTGGAGGTGATGACCTGTTACATAGATCCCGATGTATGCGCCGGATGCAAGCTCTGCATTTCGGTTTGCCCCTACAAGGCGGTTTCCTTTGACGAAGAGAAGAACATCAGCGCGGTGAACGAGGCCATATGCCGGGGGTGCGGCACCTGTGCCGCCTCCTGTCCCAGTCTTGCCGCCGCTGCCAAGCATTATACCAATGAACAGATATACGCCGAGATAGGAGGGACCTTGCATGCCTGATTTCGAACCGAGAATAATCGCCTTTGTCTGTAACTGGTGCTCTTATGCAGGGGCGGACCAGGCAGGGGGGCAGAAACTGAGTTATCCGGCCGGATTAAGGCTTATACGCGTGATGTGCAGCGGCCGCGTTGATCCCCAGTTTGTCATGCGGGCCTTTCGGGAGGGCGCGGACGGGGTTCTGGTGCTGGGCTGCCATCCCGGCGACTGCCATTACCGCAACGGCAACATGAAGGCGCTGCGCCGGTTCCGGCTTTTTGAGACCATGCTCAGCCAATTCGGTATTGATAAGGAGCGGTTCCGGCTGGACTGGGTGGCCGCGGGCGAGGGCCGGAAATTCCAGGAGCTAACGACGGCAATGACGGAAGCGGTAAAGTCCCTGGGACCGGTGGACATTAAAGGCATGGTGGCAAAGGAGGTGGCGTAATGGCGGATAAACCCAAAGCCGCGTTTTACTGGTGCGGGTCCTGCGGCGGCTGTGAAGAGACGGTGGTGGACCTGGATGAAAAGGTACTGGACGTTGTGGCTGCCGTGGATATTGTGTTCTGGCCAGTGGCGTTAGATTTTAAATATTCCGATGTGGAGGCCATGGCCGACGGCAGCATCGCCGTCACCCTGATAAACGGCGCCATCCGCACCTCCGAACAGGAGCATGTGGCCAAGCTGCTCAGAAAAAAA
>JBHPJW010000136.1:0-4680 GCA_042567505.1 Fibrobacterota bacterium | reverse complement strand
CTGAAAGTAACCAGGAATGAAATACCATGGCGCCATGATATCGCCTCTTTAAATTATCTGCTCACCTCGCATGTGTGGAGACAAGATCACAATGGATTCAGCCATCAGGATCCCGGCTTCATAGACCATGTGGTGAACAAAAAAGCTGACGTTGTGCGGGTCTATTTTCCTCCGGACGCTAACACGCTGCTGTCCGTGGCCGATCACTGCCTGCGCAGCCGTAACTATGTTAACGTGATTGTGGCCGGGAAGCAGCCGGAACTGCAATGGCTTGACATGGACTCAGCTGTTAAGCATTGCACATCGGGCATCGGCATCTGGGAGTTCGCAAGCAATGACAAGGGGGCGGAACCGGACGTTGTCATGGCCTGCTGCGGCGACATTCCGACTGTGGAAACCATGGCTGCGGTTGAACTCTTGAACCGCCTGGTTCCTGATTTAAAAATACGAGTGGTTAATGTAGTGGACTTGATGACGCTTCAGACCGAAAGTGAGCATCCGCATGGGCTTTCCGACAAGGAATTCGACATTCTTTTTACCACGGACAAACCGGTGATATTTGCTTACCACGGCTACCCCTGGCTCATACACCGTCTTACCTACCGGCGGACCAATCACAAAAACCTTCATGTGCGGGGATACAAGGAGGAGGGCACTACTACAACACCGTTTGACATGGTGGTGCGCAACCAGCTGGACCGCTATCATCTGGTTGACGATGTAATAGACCGCGTGCCCAGGCTGGGTTATTTAGAGGCGTATTCAAGGCAATATGTAAGGGACCGGCTTATTGAGCATAAACAGTATATCACGAAATACGGACAGGACATGCCTGAAATACGGAACTGGACGTGGAAAGCAAGAAGCAGTAACAATGCCAAAACCAGAAAGTAGACAGCCGAAATCAGCTGTCCTTTGCCTGAATAGCGGTTCTTCATCTCTTAAATTTTCACTTTACCAAATCGGTCGGGAGAAGGAAAGACTGCTTGTGGACGGACTTGCCGTCCCCGGCGAGCGCCGGATGGTGGTTCTTGATTATTTCCAGGAAAATGGCAGTAATATTAAAGAAAAGATTAATGGCGTCAGGCGGATTTCAGATGCAGCCGGGAGAATTCTGCAGATTGCAAGTGAGCGCTGCCGGGGCTGTATAGCTGCCGCCGGGCACCGGTTTGTGCATGGGGGCGGGTATTTTAACCGCCCGGTATTAATCGATAACTCGGTAAAAAGAAAACTTGAGGCCATTCTGCCGCTGTCGCCATTGCACGGGCCGGAGAGCTTAAGTGTGGTTGAAAAAATATCAAATGCTTCGCCGGAGCTGCCCCAGACAGCCTGTTTTGACACTTCATTTCACGGGTCACTGCCTGACCAGGCCAGACATTATGCCTTACCTCGTCCGCTTAGGAAGAATGGTGTGAGAAAGTACGGGTTCCATGGGTTATCCTGTGAATACAGCATTACTCATTTAACAGAAAAAGAGAAAAAAAAAGCTGTTATCTGCCACCTGGGCAGCGGGGCAAGCGTCACTGCTGTCAAAGACGGACGTTCAGTGGATACCTCAATGGGGATGACACCTGCGGGAGGAATAATGATGGGCACCCGCTGCGGGGATTTGGATCCCGGCGTTATTTTATACCTGATGAGGGAAAAGAAAATGTCTCTGCCCCAGGTTGAAAAACTGGTAAATTATGAATCCGGTCTTTTAGGGGTTTCCGGAATAAGTTCAGACATGAAGGTTCTTATAAAAAAATGTTACAGTACACCTGAGGCGCTTGAGGCGGTTGAGATGTTTTGCTACCGCATCCGGAGCCAGATTGGAGCGTATTTCGCAATACTTGGCGGTCTGACCAGCCTGGTTTTTACAGGCGGCATTGGAGAGAAGTCGCCGGCCTTACGCCTGGCCATATGCCGGCCTTTGAAACATCTGGGAATTTCCCTGGAAAAGGGGCCGAACACGATGAGTTCCAGTGTGATATCTGCGCCGGGCGCAAACTGCAGCATACGGGTGATTAAAGCCAGGGAGAACTTGGTTATCGCCAGAAGGACTATGGCGGTATTAGAAAAGGACGAATTAAGCCGGTAAACCGGCTTGATGCACTTTACCGAGAAGGAGACCTATGGCAAAGAAACTTTCAACAACAACTAATCCGCAAAAAGGAAAGGACATAAACTCCCTTAAGCACTCGTTTATCAATCATCTGGAATATTCCTGCTCGAAAGATGAGTTTTCCGCCGTCCCCCATGACTACCTGAAATGCGCGGCCATGCTGGCCCGCGACCGGATGGTGGAAAAGTGGATCCATACCCAGCAAACCTATTACAGCCAGGACGCCAAACGCGTGTATTACCTTTCGCTGGAGTTTCTTATGGGAAGAGCCCTGGGAAACAGCCTGATCAATCTGGGTCTGTATGACAACACGAAAAAGGCGCTTCATGAATTGGGCCGTGACCTGGAGGCGCTTCTCGAAGAGGAATGGGACGCCGGTCTGGGCAATGGCGGACTGGGAAGGCTGGCGGCCTGCTTCCTGGATTCCATGGCCACCATGGAACTTCCCGGTTATGGCTACGGCATCCGCTACGACTACGGAATGTTCTATCAGAAGATTGTGGACGGGTATCAGGTGGAAGTGCCTGACAACTGGCTCCGGTACGGCAATCCCTGGGAATTCGAGCGCCCTGAATACACCTATCCGGTGAAATTCTACGGGCGCGTCCGCCAGTACGAATTTCAGGGAACGTTGAAAAGCGAATGGATAGATACCGAAGATGTGCTGGCCATGGCGTACGACACTCCAATTCCAGGCTATCGGAATAATACTGTCAATAATATGCGGCTTTGGTCGGCCAAATCCACAAGAGAGTTCGACATGGGTTTTTTCAACCATGGTGATTATTTCCGGGCGGTTTCTGACCGGGTAGGTTCTGAAACCATATCCAGGGTGCTTTATCCCAACGACAATAATTATGCAGGACAGGAACTCCGTCTCAAGCAGGAGTATTTTTTTGTTTCCGCCACCTTGCAGGATATCATCCGGCGGTATAAAAAAGACCATGATACATTCGGGGCATTTGCAGACAAGGTGGCGGTCCAGCTCAACGATACGCATCCTGCTTCGGCCATCCCGGAGCTGATGCGCCTGCTTATCGATGAAGAGGGATTGCCCTGGAAGCGGGCCTGGGACCTGACTGTTGCCACCTTCGGCTACACTAACCATACCATCCTTTCCGAGGCGCTGGAACGATGGCCGGTTTCTCTGTTTGAAAAACTGCTGCCCAGGCACATGCAAATTATTTATGAGATCAACCGGCTTTTTCTGGAAGATGTCAGCGCCCGGTATTCCGGTGAAATTACGCGCCTGCGGGAGTTGTCTCTGATAGAGGAGGGAGGAGAAAAAAAAGTGCGGATGGCGAACCTTGCTATTGTGGGAAGCCATTCCGTAAACGGCGTCGCCGCATTGCATACGGAAATAATTAAGCGGAATGTGTTCCGGGAGTTTTATGATCTTTGGCCCGATAAATTCAACAATAAAACCAACGGCATTACCCAGCGGCGCTGGTTATGCCTCTGCAATCCAGGGCTTGCCGCCCTGATATCCAAGAGGATCGGGGACCGGTGGATAAAAAACCTCGAAGAACTCCGGCGCCTGGCCGATTATGCGGATGATGAAGGATTTCAGAAGGCCTGGCGTAATATAAAGAAAAAGAATAAACAACGGCTTGCAGCTTATGTAAGCTCGCGCAACCCGGCGCCGTTGGATATATCTTCCCTGTTTGACTGCCAGATAAAGCGCATGCATGAATACAAGCGGCAGCTGCTCAATGTGCTCCATGTGATAACCCTCTATAACCGCCTAAAGGACGGCGCTCCCGGACCTGTCGTGCCGAGGACAGTCATCTTCGGGGGGAAGGCCGCGCCTGGATACCATATGGCCAAGCTGGTGATCAAGCTGATCAACAGCGTGGCGGAAAAAGTGAGCAAAGACCCGGAGGCGTCCCGCTATCTCAAGGTTATATTCATGCATAATTATTGTGTGTCCCTGGCGGAAAAGATTATCCCCGCCGCCGACCTTTCCGAACAGATTTCAACCGCCGGGACTGAAGCTTCGGGGACCGGCAACATGAAATTCGCTTTAAACGGCGCCCTGACCATCGGCACCCTGGACGGCGCCAACATCGAGATCCGGCAGGAAGTCGGCCCTGAGAACATATTCATTTTCGGGATGGATGCCGGACAAGCCGATATTCTCAGGTCGTCGGGCTATAACCCCATGAAATATTACCGGGAAAACGACTCTCTGCACCGGGCGCTGAATATGATCCGGGACGGTTATTTTTCAGGGGGAAACAGAAACCTTTTTAAGCCGATCCTGGATTCGCTGCTTGACCGGGGCGACAAGTATATGCTGCTGGCAGATTATGCCGGCTATATCCGCGGACAGGATGATGCGGCTGCGGCCTACCTGGATCAGACCCGGTGGACGCGCATGTCGATACTGAATGTCGCGGGAATGGGAAAGTTTTCCAGTGATCGCGCCATCAAAGAGTACGCAAAGGAAATCTGGAATGTTACGCCGGTCCCGATTCAGATAGCCCCTGATTATAAGCCTATCAGAAATTGCTAGAAATCTTCAATATATTGCAAAGGGATATTTTTCTGCCATGCTGAACACAAACAATCCTCAT
>JBHPJW010000135.1:0-4738 GCA_042567505.1 Fibrobacterota bacterium | reverse complement strand
CTCTTTTTAATGCCTTCTGAACAGATGCTTCGATTTTCCGAATTATATAACCCATACACTCTATTATAGGCTAAATCTGAGTGCAGGTCAACGTATTTTGAATACAATCGGCTATTTATAGCTAAAAAACCTGTTTTATAGCACAATCATGATTTCCGGTATGAGGTGCGAAAATATGTGAACGGAAGGATAAACCGGCTTGATAGCAGGTGAGGCAACTGGTAAAAATCCCAGGATCCCCATGCTCTCCTGATGATTTTTCATCGAAGAGCTGTGGTTTTCGAATTTTCAAAAACAGATAGAACCATGTTTTAATGAGTCTACAAATTGCCTCACACGGGAATGAATGTGTTTGAATGTGATTGAAGTTTTAGAATGATTCCCGATTTCGGATGTTTCTTATCTATATACAAAGAAAGGGTATTTTAAAAAATTGTAATTCTCATAAAGTTTTTTTTCATTCGATTATTGCACAAGCAAACCATCTTTACATTCATCATCTATGGGCTCTTTTCTTTTGGGAGTTCTATACCATGGATCAAGGTAAAGACGCAGTGAAAATTTATCTTTATAAACAAAAAAGTCCACGGAATCTTTGACCACCGACAAAGTTTCCGGAACGGCGAATTTCCATTTTTCGCAGATCCACTCTCTCATTTTCCGGTCAAGAACGGTAAATGAGTAAATATCATAAAGACCAGGTTCAAAGTTATTTATGATATATTTTCCTACACTGTCACTATATGTTTCATAGATCATCTTCGTTGTATCATTATGACGGAAAAACCTGATATGTACATTTGGCGCAAGTGGCTCATTACTTGAAAGAACCATAACATGCCCCGTTAATGTTAATTTTTCAGCAGCACAATGTAAGACCAGGAACAAACACAAGATGACGTGATAAGCTGAAGTTTTATACCCACTAGGGGAAGAATACTTCATAATCCCCTTCTTTGGGATGCAATTTGTGTGGTAAATACCCCGGTGGGTGCGATCCATGTTCAGCTTTAAAAACATCTGAAGATATCCAACTTCCCTTATAATAAACTTGGATCTCAGCGCTACTCTTTGCACCATATATATTCACATTAAAAAACGTTGCGAATGAACCTGCAATACTTCCCTTTGGTGTATTTTTTTTATTCAGGGCTTCCCAATAATAAACGCCAGGGTCATTTTCATATCCGCCCCCTTCAATTCCTGAATTACATCCCCATATTTTTATAAAGGCTCCTGGTGCAAACAATTTTCTGAGATTCACTTTTTCTTCTGTGTGTTAAGTCCCGCACTCTCCCAGCGTAAAACCGCCTGAAATTCCCGCGCTCTTCTTGTAGGTGGACTTCTATTTGCCCTTTATTTTCTTGTTCTGGATCTTTACTTTTTTGGATTCCACGGTCTTGTATGTCTTGCCGATGTTCTCCACAACCGCTACATCGGCCTCTTGGCCGTCTTCATACCCGTCGGCGTCAACGGTGTAGTCCATGTCTTTGAGAATGTGCTTACAAGGCATCTTAAGGATGAGTTAGTACCCAATACACCTTATCTTCAATGTATTCGCATTGGTGGTTTTTTTCTATTACCCGTTTACCCACACGAGCGGTCGTTCTATTAAATAAAAAAGCTTGATATTTCTCTTGACATATCGTTCCTCTTTTATGTCCTATGGCTACTAGAACATAAGATGAGTCGAGATTTGGATAAAATATGATATCTGTACGATTCCCCTTTCTATTTAAATCTTTCGCGAATTGACACGGAGCTGAAATATCAAGGGGAAAGAATTTCTCGTATATCTCATTTTTAAAATGGATATAGCACAATGTATCCACTGAGAACAGACTTGTCAACACATTTTCATTGTAACAACTATCCCAAATGGTTGTATCTTTTTTATTAAACAAGTTATCATTTTTAATAGTTTTTTTGAATGCAGCGTCAGAACCGCAGGAGACGAAAGAAATAAAAACAATGCCAAATGCAACTAATATATAGGGGGAAAAAAATATTTTATTACGATGTTGAATCATTTTCTTGAGATAATTTTCGAAATAATGTCTCTGAAATGTATTTGCAGCTGTGTCCAAAATCACTTACTTTATATCC
Source organism: Fibrobacterota bacterium (assembly GCA_042567505.1). Taxonomy (GTDB): domain Bacteria; phylum Fibrobacterota; class Fibrobacteria; order UBA11236; family JADFYW01; genus JBHPJW01. Next base: position 2,632 of record JBHPJW010000135.1, on the reverse strand, counting down.
GGCAAATGCTGTATCATTGTTGAAAAGAAATCCCTGTTTTTTTTCACTACAAACTGTACCAAGTTTGTATCCAATAACAAGAAGTGCATAAAGAGAATCTAAATCAGGATAGTATTTTATCTTAACGCCCTTATCTTTATCCATCACATCTTTTCCAAAAATACAAGGAGATGTTATTTCAAGTGGTATTGTTCGTGAATATTTTTGACTGCTTATATAAACAAAACATTTATTTTTCACGGAACCAAGTTTAATTTTTATTCCTATTAACTCAACAGAATCACAATACGTGGTGTCATTTACATGTATTGATTTTGAGAAGGAGGGCTTATGATGCTCTTCCATTCCTCCTTGACAGGATAATATATAAACGGTTGGAAGTAATAATACTCCTAAAAAAGAGGCCTTATTGATTTTTAATGCAACTCCCAAAACCATACTTGTTCCGCATTTTCAAAAAATTCATCTTCTCCTCGGCACTGTTCTTCCCCATTCCAAAGATCAATGTGGTCGCCTTGATTACCGTCACCCCAAAAATTTTGAAAATAAACAATACCCTTTCTACCCTTATAATTTTCGGCTTTAACATTATCCTTCTTTTTTTTCTTTTCTACCTTACTATTTAAATCAGGATAGGATTCAAGGCCTTTTGCCAGCTCCTCTGCACGTAGAAAATGGTTTTCGTTCTTATTATGAAACCAACATCTCACGATGTTTACAGATGAGAGATTAAACCCAGCCTTAGTAAGACACACACCCATTCTAATTGCACATTGATGTGCAAAAGTGGGCTCTCCATCTTTATTTTGGCAAGGAGTATTATCAGGTTTATCCCATTTCGAAGGATGACACTTCCATAAATTCTCAAATGTAACCTTCATATGGCTCATTATCTTTCTGGAAAAATTATCCAAGGCGAATTTCTCTTACCAACCTGATGATAGATGCGTACTTTTTGAGGAGGCGTGGAAGAACAGCATTCAAGATAGTATTCTCCAGACTCAGCAACATCAAACTTGGCTTTTCCATCATTATCGGTAATGCATTCTTCTACCCTTTTCGTTCCTTTGTAAAGTATGCATTTAACAGATTTCAAAGGGGCGCGTGATGGCATAACATATTGGATACATAAACCAGGTTTAACACAAAGCTCATGTTTGGGTAAACGAATATTCAGTTTGGATTTTATGTGATTGCTATCTTCTAAGGAATATAGGATTGAAGGCAGCTTTATCTTATCATCCGGATAAATCAGATCTGGATTCTTTATATCATTAAACTCAGCTACCTCGGGATACAGCATCATGTCCCCGTAATACTGCTGGCAAATCTCCGAGAGCGTATCTCCTTTCTTCACCACGTGGACCTGCTGGCTGGATTGCTTTGTGACGGTCTGGGATATCTTGATATCATAAGTACCTTTGGGCGGTTTGTCCCATTTTGCTTTTCCCCAGCTGTCGGTCTTGATTTTCTTTGAGGCGCCCTGCTTGAGTTCCAGCTGGAATCCGGTGTCGGCTACCGGGTTTCCGTTTTCGTCCTCTATGGTAATATCGAGAGTGTCAGGCGCCTTTATCCCGGTAAAGCGGAACTGCGCCTCGCCCGGGGCCAGGTCGTCTTCCTTTATCTCGCCCTTGGAGTTCAGCTTGCCCTTGCGCACTTCGCCGTCCGGGGCCTTGATTTCATATTCCATGTCTTTCAGGGGTTGGCCCTTGTCGTCCTGCACCTTGAGGTCGAGCTTGTCGCTGAGTTCCAGGCGGGGGGAGACCGCGGTCTTGGTGTCCTTGGATATGTAAAGGTAATAACCGGTCTTGCCGCGTGTGCCGGGTTCGTCACCCTTGCTTTTCTGGTAAGTGGATTTCCATTTGCCCTTTATTTTCTTGTTCTGGATCTTTACTTTTTTGGTTTCCACGGTCTTGTATGTCTTGCCGATGTTCTCCACAATGGATACATCGGCCTCTTCGCCGTCTTCGTATCCGTCAGCGTCAACTGTGAATTCCATCTCGTCGCCCACCGCGGCTTTGGCCTTGTTCCATTTGGCGTTGGCCAGTTCCTGTATTCCGACCTTGTAGCTTCCCTTTTTCGGGTACCCGTCGTGGCGCGCCCGCCCCTCGGGGCCGCTGACCCCGATGATTTCCTTTTTGTCCGGGCCGGTTATCACATAATGCACGCCCGCCAGCAGATTGCCCGCGCTGTCCGTGAACTCGCATTCGATGTAATGGCTTTCCGTGGATCCGGTAGGCTCCTCCACGGGAAAAGCCTTCACTTTCTTGGGGCCCTTGGCCTTGGCTGACTTGGCCGCTGAAGCCGAACCCGCGGGCCCGGCCTGGCTGGCAGTGCCGGCCTGTCCCAGCATCACCGTCATGCAGCCCATGATCACCGAGGACGGAGGGCCCACGCAAACAGCCATGTCTCCCACGCAGGCAGCGGGCATTTTACCCACCAGCACCGTGGGAGGGACAGGCCCCGTGAGCGGCCCTCCGACATGAGGCACGGGCACCGGGCCCGCGGGAGTCTGCATGGGGCAGGTATGCATGTTGCCCATCTGGGCCGCGGGCATTTTGCCTATCATCACGGTGGGACAGCCCGGGCCGGATATGAGGCCGCCGTGGGCGGTGTTGTCGGTGAGTCTTGC
>JBHPJW010000134.1:0-4741 GCA_042567505.1 Fibrobacterota bacterium | reverse complement strand
GGAAAACATGCGGAAGAAAAAACAGGGCAAAGTGAATATCGACTGGTGAAGTTTATTAGTAGGGAGTAAGGAGAAGGGAGTGGGGAGTGAGGAGTAAGGAGAAGGGAGTGAGGAGTATTAGGATGTTATGCGGTGAAAGGCGTTGCTTAAAATACAACCAAGAAAAATGAAAAATTTTTTTTGCAGCCTTCTGGCAACGGCGTCCCTGGCGGCCCTGGTCATACCGGGATGGAGCATGCAGGCCGAAGCAAACATTTCGGCCCAGGAAGTGGGAGTCGGCGAGACGCTCGTGCTGACAGTGACGATAACTGAACAGAAGCAGATAAAAGATCTGCCCTGGCCCCAGATCCAGGGCAACCTCGACGCCTTTACCATGACAAAAAACAGCGGCACATCTTCCAGCGCTCAAACCACCATTGTAAACGGCAGGATCTCCAAGCAAACCAATTACGTCACCCAGTTCACCTATAACCTCACTGCCAAAAAACCGGGCAGTTTTGTCATAGGTCCCATCTCTTACGCCTACCAGAAGTTCCGAAAAAACCTGGGAAGCGCGAAAGTGACGGTGGTGAAAACGGAACCGGGCATTCGGCTGATAACCACCCTCAGTAAAAAAAGCGTTTATATGGGTGAACAAGTCCGCTACAACCTGCGCATTGTACCCAAACCTTCTGTGCAGAACATCCAGGCGCCTAATTTCCAGAAGCAGATAGGGCAGAAATTTTTTATGAAACAGCTCGATGATGAGATCAAGGCCAGGACGGCCACTGTGGACGGACAGCAGAAAAGAGTGTTTGACATAAGGTTTGCCCTGTTCCCCCTGCTGGCCGGAGACGTCACCCTGGCCGGCTTTCCCCTGGAATATGAGGAACTGGCGCGGCGAAGGGGGCGCTCACGATCCATATTCGACATGTTTGAAAGCGATTTTTTTGGAGGCAGCAAGGTAAAAAAGCAGGCTGAGACCAAAGCGGTCTCGCTTCATGTCCTGTCCCTGCCGCCGGGTAAGCCTCAAGGCTTTTCCGGGGCCGTGGGGCAGTACAAGATAAAAGTGTCAACGGACAAAACTTCTCTTCCCTCGGGCGAGGCTTTCTCCCTGTTCATTGAGATCAGCGGTAACGGACAGCCCAAGGCCATCACCAGACCCCTGCTGCCCGACCTGGATAATTTCGAGGTCTTTGATCCCGAAACCAAGTCCCAGACAAAAGTGAGCGGAGGGGCGCTCCTTTCCTATAAGTCTTTCAAGTATGTACTTGTTCCCACCAGGAAGGGGGATTACTCAATCGGCGCCGTGAAGTTCCCTTACTTTGATCCTAAAGCCAAGTCCTATAAAACTGCCGCGTCCGCTCCCATCAGCATAAACGTCACCCAGGGCAGGGAAATGGAAAGCCGGTCCAGGATATTGACTCAACGGGAGATAGAAGAAATCGGCTCGGACATAAGGCACATCAAAAAGAGCCTCATCCCCATGGTAAAGACCAGCCGGTTTATCTATAAAGCGCCCTGGTTCTGGGGTCTTTTTCCTGTCCCGCCCCTTGTCTTTTTTGTGTTGTTGCTGTACAGAAACCGTACCCGGAAACTCGGAGAAGACGCGGGTCTTCGGAGGAAAGTCCACGCTAAGGGCATCGCGCGCAAAAGGCTTTCCGAGGCGCGGAAAGCGCTTCAGGGCGACGACTCCCGAACCTATTACCGGAGCCTGGCCCGGGCCGTGGAGCGCTTCATCAGCGACAAGCTCAACATGGAGTTTCGAGGCATCACCCTGGAACTGGCCATGGAAACGCTGCAGGAAAAAGGCCTCACCGAATCAATAAGGACCAGTTACAAATCATTCATGGAACTTTGTGACGCGGGACAGTTCGCCCGGTCGGAAAAAAACCCGGAAGTGTGGAACAAAGCGTATGGTGAAGCGGAGAACTTGATAAACAGGTTGAACAAGGTGTTGTGAGGGTTAGGTGTGAGCTATGAGGTATGAGGAAGTATTGGGTTCTGCAACTTCAGCGTGCCCATGGCACGCCATCAAATCGATTGATATCATACCAGAAATTAAGAGGAATCCGTAGCGGCGTGCCGCAGGCACGCTGTGATACTATGAGGAACAGTATGAGGTATTTGGGGTACGCCATTTCTTTATCGGCTATGTTGACTTCTCGACTCCGGCCCGCCCGGCTTCGTATGGCTGCGCTTTGGCAGTCCTTCGCTCGAAGTGATGGGCAATTAGCGCATGGTTTTCCCCTCACACCTCATAGCTCACACCACTGGCCCGCCAAAGTACCGCCGAAGGCGGGACGATGGCGGTTCACACCTGTAACACTCCAACACTCCAGAGGATTTATGCTACTGCTTTACCTCTTTCTTCTCACTACACCCCTGATGGCCACAGACCCGGCCATGGGATACATACAGCAGGCAAATCAGGCCTATGAGGAGCAGGATTTTCCCCGGGCCGGGTCCCTCTACGAAAAGGCTATCAACGAGGGCATAATCAACGCGGATCTTTATTTCAATTACGCCAACGCGCTGTTCCGACTGGAAAACCTGGGTGAGGCCATATTGTATTATGAAAAAGCCCTGAAACTCTCTCCCACCGACCGGGACATTCAGGCCAACCTGAAATTCGCCTATGCCCAGACCATTGACAAGCACCCGCTGCCGAAATACAATGTCCTCACCAGGTTCATCTGGTACCTTCATTCCAGTTATGACCTGAACCTCGCGCTCTGGCTGGCGCTGGGGCTTTTTTCCGGACTGTTCGGCCTGGGAATACTGCTGCTGTTCACCTCCCAGCGGGCCAGGATCCTCATCTACCCCTTTATAGCGCTGCTCGCGGTGGGCCTGGTGGTTTTAGCGCCTTCTCTTGGTTTCAGGATCAAAGATCAGGAGACTGTTCGGTTCGCCATAGTCCTCTCACCGTCCCTGGAGATTTACAGCGGCCCGGGAGAAAGTTACCAGGCGCTTTCCAAAGTGCACGAAGGCACAAAATTCGAGATTGAAGAAGTGTCGGAAAACTGGGCCAAGGTAAAGCTGCCCAACGGCACCGGCGGGTTTGTGAAGTACTCGGAACTCGGGAAGATATAGGCTCCTGCTTCCATCCTCATTACCGGAATCATAATCATAATCACAATCGACCTGTGGCTTGACATGCAGTGACACCGGGGACATGCAAACCTTTTACCCGATGATCGATTTTGATTGTGATTATGATTCTACCAATCCTCAATAATCATAATTGAACCCTGTCAGCATCAAGCTTTAAAGCTATTTTTTTACTTTCCCCTTAATATTGAACGTGACAACGATGCAAAATAATCCGGACCGTCTTGAGAGGCAACTGCAAGCCACGGGCTTGCCCTATCGCGAGCTTGCGTTTATACACGGGGCCCTCACCGCCCGGTCAATCCTGCCCGCCGGCCTTGATGATACTGAAGACGATGAAAGGGCAGAAGACGCTAAAGCGTGCTCGCTTCTGTTCACGGATTATGAAAGCATGCCTGAAAAAGGCATGGATGATGACCTCATTATTGATGTGTTGAATGCCGCTGATGAGCTCGAAGAGGAAATCCTTACCAGTTTGGAAGACAGGGACTTTTCACCCTGGCTGGCCCGCGGGAATGACGGCCCGGCAGATCATGAACCCGCACCTACCTGGTGCCGGGGATTTGTTACGGCGTTATTTCTGGACAGCATCCAGCAGGATGAAGCAAATGATTGCGCAGAGTTCCTCGCGCCCTTCGGCTTGCTGGCCTACATCGGCTTTCCTGACAAATTTCCTTTACCGGAAGACCTGCGGTCCCGCATGAAAAACTTTTTACTGGAGTCTGATCTGGCCATAGCGGATTTGGTTTATGATCTTTATGGATATTTCGTTCAGATAGAAAATGAACAGGATGAGGATTATTCTGAGAATGCGCCTGTCCCTTCCACCAGAACTGTGCCTAAAATCGGCCGCAATGCCCCTTGCCCCTGCGGCAGCGGGAAGAAGTACAAAAAATGCTGCGGCCGGGCAGATATAAATGTCACTGAAACCCGGGCCACCTCCGGATTCCAGATGTCCGGCCCTGGGGACATCGCTGAACAGCCGCTGTCCGGCGCCGGGCGCTGTTTTATCTGCGGCAAGACCGAAAACCTTGTCAAGACCGAATGTTGCGGCCAGTGGATTTGCGATGACGAGGATCAGTACGTGCCCTTTTCTTATACACGCAGCAGCTGCAGCCGCAATCACCGGCGATACACGCTTTGCGGCGGGCATCACGAATCGGGCCACCAGGGCGGCTGGAAGACCTGTCCCGAGTGCCGCAAGATGTTCCCCGCGGAGATGTACGTCTGGTACGGCACCAATGAATATAACTTCGAGAAGCTTCCCGACCCCCCGGCCTTTAACCCCACTTTCTGCGCCAAATGCCACGGCCGCATCAACCTGGGCGAAGACGGGTACATGAGAAAAAAGGGGAAATACTACTGCGAGGTCTGCGAACCCATGCCGGCAGGCTGGTAGGAATTCCTAGCATGGATAAATGGGAAAAAATCGTAAAGCTGCACCGGGTGCTGTGCAAAAGCAGGCATTGCGTAAGCAAAACCAGGCTCCTTAAAGAGCTTGAATGCTCGGAAGCCACCTTCCACCGCCTACGGAACTTTCTCATAACCCGTCTGGGCGCTCCGCTCGTATTTGACAAGCATTACGGCGGATACCGTTATGACCAGAAGGCCGGAGAAACGTATGAAATCCCCGGATTATGGCTTTCGCGCG